>NZ_JBHWUU010000029.1:0-91513 GCF_042737375.1 Streptomyces sp. NPDC060000 | reverse complement strand
TTTGATAAACACAACCCTACTCCCCCCGGGCCCCCCCCCCTCACCCCACCCCCCCCCCCCGGCGCAGCGGTCTCGCGGGGCGGACGGCACCGGGCCCGCCGTGCCGACCGCCCCCACCACCGGCCGGGAGGCGAGGGCAGGGCCTCAGGCAGGCCCGCCGAGGAAGGCCTGCGCTCTCGCCACGAACCCCGCGGCGTCCCGCCATGGATAGTGACCCGCGTCCGGCTGCACGGTGAGTTCGCCCTTCGGAAACAGCTCGGCGAACTCCCGCATCACCCGCGGCGGAGCCGCCACGTCCCACTGGCCGGCGAGGAGGAGGACCGGGGACAGGAAGTCGGCGAGAGACCGGCGGGTGACCGTGGGCGTGAAAGCACCCTCGGCTGCATACCCGGCCGCGGCCTCGGGGTTCTTGGCCCGCTCACCGGCCTCGTCGAGGGCCCGGGCCGCCTCGTCCCAGCGGGAGTGCCAGAAGGGGGCGACCGCCTGCCAGGAGTCGGCCGTGGCTCGGCCCACGGTGACCGCCTCCAGGGCCTCGTACGCAGGCGTGAACCAAGGCTCGTCGCGCCGTAGGCGGGCGGTCGCCAGACGGTCCTCGGCGGTGATCTCGAGACCGACGGCGAACACGCTCGGGGTGATCAGCAGGAGACGGGCGACGCGGTCGGGGTGCCGGGCGGCGTAGAGAACCGCCAGGTTGGCTCCGCCGGAGTGCGCGAGCAGGTCGACGCGGTCGAGCCCGAGGTGCTCGCGCAGCGCCTCGATGTCATCGACCTGACGATCGCAGCGGTACGACGTCACGTCCTCCGGGGTCGCCGACTCCCCCGTACCTCTCGGATCCAGTCCGATCAGCCGGCGGTGGGAGGTGAGCCCGCCGAGATCTCCCAGGTAGGCGGCGGACTGCATGGGGCCGCCGGGCAGGCAGACCAGAGACGGGCCGTCTCCCGACTCGTGATAGGCGAGACGGGTTCCGTCGGGTGCGGTGAAGGTGGGCATGAGCGCGAGCGTTTCAGGGCGGTGGGGACACGACAACCGGAATACCCACCGGTGCCCGCCCGCGCTCTGGCCCTGGGCATGGGCATGGGCATGGGCATGGGCATGGGCATGGGCATGGGCATGGGCATGGACGCATGTCCTTCACTGTTCGATGCGACCTTTCCCGTATCCGGAGAGTCCGCCTCCCTATGCACACGCACGTCCTGAACACGCAGGCCCAGGCGGACCGACTCGCCCCTCGACCGGGCCTTCCCGGCCCTGCCGGGCCTTGCCTGCCGGTCACACCGACCCCGCCCTCCGAGTGAGTCCCCGTTGATCGACAGCACGACCTCCAGCCGGGACGGACTCACTTCCGTCCCACCCACCGCCCTCCCGGACGTACGCGCGGACCGCCGCCGCCTGATCGAGTCGATACGTGCCCTCCGCCGTCTGCTCGACAAGCACCGCCCGTTCGAGCTCGCCGACCGCCGCCGCCTGAACCGCGAGGCGAGGGACCGGAGCCGCGCGGAAGCCACCCGTGGCAAGGCACTGCAACGCATCCACGAGAAGCAGGCGCGCCAGGAGCGTTCCCTCACCCGCCGGCTGAACGGCCTCGACGGCAAACGGGACCACCAGGAAAGACAAGCTCTCGCCGTCCTGCGCCGTGAGTCCATCGAGCGCACGCTCAACAGCAGCCGCCTCAGTGCAAGCGAGGTGAACGGCATCGGCAGCGGCCTGGTCCGGGCCCTCGCAGCCCAGGGCATCACCACAGCCGCCGACTTCACCCGCGTCAGCTGGGGCAAGGCACCCAACGGCAAGGGCGGCGAGGTCCTCTACATCCACCGCGCCCAGGGCCGCAAGGTGCACATCAACGGCATCGGCGAGCACCGGGGCCGACCGCTGATGGAGTGGCGCCGGGCCACTCTCGCCCGCGCCGAGTCCCGTGCCCCGCACGTACTTCCGCCGGACGAACGTCACCGCATCGCCGAGATCATCGAGGCCGAGCGCACCCGCCTCCAGGGGGAGCTGGCCGAGGCTCCCGGCACAGCGGAAGCCGCACACGCGGAAGCTGCCCAGCTCCACGCGGAGACACTTGAACGCCTCGCCACCGCCGAACGCGAGGCCACACGTCTCGCCGCCGAACGCCGCGCCGAGTTCGACGCGATGGCGGACCAGATGCTCGCCCTCCAGGCCGAACTGTCCGCCCACCTGGATCGGCACGGCGACGCGGGCGAACTGGGCGACAACACCGCTCCCCTGGGGCTGATGATCCCCTCCAGGCTCTTCGCCTTCGCTGCCACGGCGGAACTGCTGCGCCTGTGGATCCCTCGCAGGAAATGGCGGACACCGAGCCCGATGCCCTCCGGGACGATCCCGCAAGCCTTCGGAGTGTTCTTCGCCCTGACGGCCGCCGGCATGTTCGCGGACGAAAGCAGAGACGTGTTCGTGGCCGCTTGCGTCACGTCCGGTCTCGCCGTGGTACTGCTACTGACCGGGACCGGCCTTCGCCGGTCCGACGGGACCGACAGGCACGCAGGGGCCGAAGACCACTCAGACCTCCGCCACGAACCCCACGAACCGCTCCCATCCCTCATGCGCGACCGCGAAGTGAGGGCGCGTCACATCTTTGGAGTCCCGCACGCACACGGCCTGTCCGGTGAGGGCCACCTCGACACAACTGTCACCCTGGCTGCCGCTGTAACTGGACTTGTACCAGGCCAGTTCCGTCGTGCTCATAGCTCTCCTCGGAGTCGCTCCAGCAGACCCCGCGAGTCCTTGGCGTTCAGGGCCTGCGAGCGCAGTGTGTCATAGCGCTGCTGGAGGAGATTCACCTCTTTCGGGTCGGAGATCAGACGGCCGTTCTGCTGCCCCTCGGAGTACGCAAGGCGTTGTCCCCTTGGCGTCTCCAAAAGCTGCACAGGCCCATCCAGACAAGCATGCAATCCAGCTTCCAACGGCACGATCTGCAAGGTCACGTTGCGCGGCGCACTCAGCTCCAGCGCGTGGTCGAACATGGCCCGCATGTGCTCCGCGTCCCCGAATCGGCGCCGGAACACATGTTCCTCGACGATGAAGCTGAACGGCGTCGTCGGTCGCTCGAACAACAGTCGTTGTCGCTCCATCCGCATGGCCATGAAGCTTTCCAACTGATCGTCCGGTGTTACGGGGACGGTTCCCTCGAACACCGCCCGCGCATACCCCTCCGACTGCAACAACCCCGGCACCAGCCTGCACTCGTACGTGCACAGGCTCACCGCGACCCGCTCCAGCCGGGCCCACTGCCGGAACCAAGCCGCCAGCCCGACATCGCCCCGCCCCCGTGTCACGTACTTGGAACCCTTGCGTAGCGCACCGGTGTTACCGAGCAGCTCGTCCGCGCGCTCGACGAACGCCACATCCGGCATCCGACGGCCCAACTCCACCGACTCGACGGTGTGTCTGGAGAACCGGACCAGGTCCGCGAACTGCGCCCTGCTGTACCCCGCGTGCTCGCGCAGCGCTTGCGTGACCGCCCCGAAGGTCCGCAGGCTGTCCGAGGGGTCGGGCTCACGCTCCGCCTCGCCCCCCGTTGCGTCGTCGTTGTTCTCCATGCCGCCGCCGTCGGTCATCCGCGGCCACCTCCGGTTCCGTACACGTGCTGTCGGTCGCCCCCACGCCCGTAGGCACCCAGAGTGACGGACGGCGGTGCGTACCGTCCACAGAATGTGCCCGTACGCTGACCGAGCGTACGGACCGGCCGGGCTCACGCACCCGCCCCCGCCACGCCCCGCCCCCTCACGCGGCCTTCGCCACCCCCTCCCGGTGGCTCCGGATGATCTCCGCGTAATGGCGTCCCGTGCCCTTGATCGTGCGGGTCTGGGTGCGGTAGTCGACGTGGACGAGGCCGAAGCGCTTGTCGTAGCCGTACGCCCACTCGAAGTTGTCCAGCAGGGACCAGGCGAAGTAGCCGGCCAGGGGGGCGCCCTTGCGGGCCGCTGAGGCGCAGGCGGCGAGGTGGCCGGTCAGGTAGGCCTGGCGCTCGGGGTCGTCGACCTTGCCGTCGGAGCGGACGACGTCCGGGGAGGCGGAACCGTTCTCCGTGACGTACAGGCGGCGGGCCCCGTACTCGTCGGTCAGGCGCAGCAGGAGCGTCTCGATGCCGCTCGGGGCGACCTCCCAGTCCATGCCGGTGCGCGGGACGCCGGCCCGGCGGACGGAACGGGCGTGCGGGGCGGGCCCGTCGGGATCGTCGCTCACGGTGGCCGGGAAGTAGTAGTTCAGGCCCAGCCAGTCCAGCGGTGCGGCGATTACCGTCAAGTCGCCTTCGCGCTCGGGGAGTTCGACGCCGTACACCTCCCGCATGTCGGCCGGGAAGCCCCGGCCGTGCACCGGGTCGAGCCACCAGCGGTTGGTGTGACCGTCCATGCGGCGGACGGCGGCGATGTCCTCGGGGCGGTCGGTGGCGGGGTGGACGGTGGAGAGGTTGTTGACGATGCCGATCTCGGCGTGCGGGACCGCCGCCCGGATGGCCTGGACGGCGAGCCCGTGGCCGAGGAGCAGGTGGTAGGAGGCGCGGACGGCGGCCGTCAGGTCCGTGAGGCCGGGGGCCATCGTGCCTTCGAGGTGGCCGATCCAGGCCGAGCACAGGGGTTCGTTCAGGGTGGCCCAGTGGGTGACACGGTCGCCGAGCCGCTCGGCAGGCGGCCCCTCTCGGTTCGTGCCACGAACGTCACTGTCCGTGGCACGAACCTTCCGCAGGGCCGAGGGCCTGCGGCCTCGCGGAGGCGGGGACGCGGGCCCACCGGGGCCTACTGCCGCGTCGCCGTCACCGGCGCCGGGGCGTAGCCCGTCGGCCGGGCCGAGAACGTGCCCCGGCCCTGGGTCCGGCTCCGCAGCCGGGTCGCGTAGCCGAACAGTTCGGCCAGCGGCACGGTGGCGGTGACCACCGCCGAACCGCCGCGCACGGCCGAGTCGGTGACCCGCCCACGCCGGGCGGCCAGGTCCCCGAGAACCCCGCCGACCGCGTCCTCGGGGACGGTGACGGTCACCTCGACGACCGGTTCCAGCACGACCATCGCGCAGCCGCCCAGGGCCTCCCGCAGCCCGAGCCGGCCGGCCGTGCGGAAGGCCATCTCCGAGGAGTCCTTCACATGGGTCGCCCCGTCCGTCAGGGTGACCCGCAGCCCGGTGACCGGGTGCCCGCCCACGGGACCCTCGGCGAGGGCGTCCCGGCAGCCGGCCTCGACCGCGCGGACGTACTCCTGCGGCACCCGTCCACCGACGACGGCCGACCGGAACACGAAGCCGGTCTCCGCACCGACTCCCGCCTCGTCCGCGCCGAGCGGCTCGACGTCGAGCACGACCTGGGCGAACTGCCCCGCCCCGCCGTCCTGTTTGACATGCCGGAAGACCAGACCGGACACCCCTCGGGCGACCGTCTCGCGGTAAGTCACCCTCGGGCGGCCCACGTTGACCTCCAGACCAAGGCTGCGGCGGATCTTCTCCACCGCGACCTCCAGGTGCAGTTCACCCAAGCCCGACAGCACCGTCTGACCGGTCTCGGGGTCGGTCCGGACGACCAGCGACGGGTCCTCCTCGGCCAGCCGGGCAAGCGCCGTGGCCAGCCGGTCGGCGTCGGTGCTCGTGCGCGACTCCACCGCCACGGAGACGACCGGGTCGGCGACCCCGGGCGGTTCGAGGACGACCGGTGCCTCCGGCGCGCTCAGAGTCGAACCCGCACGGGCCGACCTCAGCCCCACCACGGCCACGATGTCCCCGGCGACCGCCCGCTCCAGCCGGGCATGCCGGTCGGCCTGCACCCGCAGGATCCGGCCGACCCGCTCGGTACGCCGCGCGCCCGAGTCCCACACCGCGTCTCCCTTCTCGATCGTGCCGGAATACACCCGCAGGTAGGTGAGCCGGCCGGTCGCGGTGGCAGCGACCTTGAACGCGAGGGCCGCGAACGGCGCGGACGGGTCGGCGGGCCGTTCTTCGCCGACGGCGTCACGCACACCGCCCTGGCCATCAGGCATACCGTCCTGGGCATCACGCACACCGCCCTCGGCACCTCGCTTCCCGTGGACGCCACCAGGCACACCGCGTACGGGTGGCACGTCCAGCGGCGACGGCAGATAGGCGACGACGGCGTCGAGCAGCGGTTCGATCCCACGGTTGCGGTAGGCCGAGCCGCACAGCACCACCACTCCGTCGCCCGTACGGGTCAGGTCGCGCAAAGCACCGGAGAGGGTCTCGGCGGAGACCGTCTCCCGGTCGCAGAACTCCTCCAGCGCGGCCGGATGCCGCTCCGCCACGGTCTCCTCCAGCAGCCGACGCCGACGCAGCGCCTCCTCCCGGAGATCTTCCGGCACGGCGCTCTCGACGGCCGCTTCACCGCCGTCGCTCCAGGTCAGCGCCCGCATCCGCAGCAGGTCGACCACGCCGGTGAAGCCGTCTTCCGCACCGATCGGCAGGTGTACGACCAGCGGAACCGGATGAAGGCGTTCCCGGATCGACGCCACCGCGGTGTCGAGATCGGCGCCCACCCGGTCCAGTTTGTTGACGAACGCGATCCTCGGCACGCCGTGCCGGTCGGCCTGCCGCCACACGGACTCGCTCTGCGGCTCCACGCCCGCGACGGCGTCGAACACCGCCACCGCCCCGTCGAGCACCCGCAGGGATCGTTCCACCTCGTCGGCGAAATCGACGTGCCCGGGGGTGTCGATCAGGTTGATCCGGTGACCGTCCCAGTCGCAGCTGACGGCCGCGGCGAAGATGGTGATTCCACGGTCGCGCTCCTGGGGGTCGAAGTCGGTGATGGTCGTGCCGTCGTGGACCTCGCCGCGCTTGTGCGTGGTCCCGGTGGCGTACAGGATCCGCTCGGTGACGGTGGTCTTGCCGGCGTCGACGTGGGCGAGGATGCCCAGGTTGCGGACGACGGAGAGCTGACGGTCGAGGTTGTTGCGCACGGCCCTTGGCCTTTCGGGGTGTTCCGAGAACGGGCAGCGCGATTTTCCGGACGAAGGCGGAACACGTGCGTGACGCACCATCAGGTGCGGTGCGCAAGCACCGGGTCGAAAGCGTGTTGCTGTGTTCGGACCTTCGTCAGGAGGCCCGGTGCCGGCCGCGCAGCGAGCACCGGACGGACGGAGACACGAGGATCACCTCGTAGCGGGAGCGGGGAGCGACGACAGCGGCGTGGACACGCATGGCCGGGCTCCCCTCGTTCGTCTCGGTACGGCGCCGCCCATGTCGTGGGCCGCACTCGGTGTTGGCGAGTGTAGGGGCGAACCCGCATGCTCCGCACGTGGTTTGTCGCGCCCGCCGCCGGCCGCCCCGACGCACGGATCGTGCCCGTCGTTCACACGGACACGGCCTGCGTCGCCGGGTAGAACTGCCTGCGCACCCGGCGCAGCCACGCGTCGGCGGCCGTCTCGTCGGGCTCTTCGGGCAGCACGCTGCGCGTCTCGGCGAACGCCTCCTCGAAACCGCGCAGCAGCGGCAGCGCGGCCTCGGGATCGGCGGCCACCTGTTCACCGAACCTGTGGTAGCTCTCCGGATCCTCGACGCGGATCGTCAACCGACCGGTGGAGTACAGCTCGTAGCCCTGGGTGCACAGCCGCTTGAGGTGGCGGGCGTGCTTGGCGGTCCGGTTGCGGGTGTCCGAGGAGAAGGTGCCGTCGTTGCGGTTCTGCAGCCTGCGGAACTGCTGGGTGGCGTAGCCGAGATAGGCGTCGCGCACCCGTCGGGCACTGAGCAACGTCTCGCGCAGCTCGATGAGTTCGTCGCCCAACGGGGTCCGCACCTCGTACAGCTCGGTCGGCAGCCAGACGAGTTCCATCACGGTCGGGTTGCCGCCGAGGGCGAGCCGGCACCACTTGGCGGCCTCGTGCAGCGTGCGGTCGGGTGCCGTGCTGACGTGCGACTCCTTCGGCCGGTGCAGTCCGTGCAGTTCCTCGGTGGGGGCGGCGAACATGCCGAGGCGGTCCACGTCGGAGCCTTCGCGCGCGAGCCCGTACGCGGTCGAGCCGACGATTCCGGACAGCAGGATGCTGGTGACGGTCACAGGTGCCCCCGGTCGTTCCCCTGATGCAGGTCTCCCGCCCCCGTGGCCGGGTGACAGGACCGCCATGATGCCCCGGTTACGGCCCGGACCACCTCGTATTTTCCCGGCCGGCCCCTCCGTTCCCCCCGCGTCCCGTCCCGCCCGCCGGTTCACCCGTACGGCTCCATGCGCTGGTCGAGCGGCCCGGCCGGTGATGCCGTGGAGGGGCAGTGGTAGCCCCACCAGAGCTCACAGGGTGCCCGGGAAGCACCCAGGCCGACGAGAGGAACCCTCGGGAACCCGCCGGGGGCGCGTCCACGCGGGACCGGCCCCGCCCCGCCCCGCCCCGTCCCGTCCCCGAACCGTCCTCAGGAGGTATCCGTGACCAGCCCTCGTCAGTCGTCCCGCCCGTCCACCCCGCCCCGCCCCTCCGGCCCGTCAGGTCCGGCCGGGCCGACGCGCCCCGGCCGTCCGGCCCGGGTGCTGGCCGCCGTCCTGGCCGCCGGAACGCTGCTCGCCGCGGCGGCCTGTTCGGACGGGGACGACGGCGCGTCGACGAGCTCGAGCGCCACGACCTCGTCGGCCGGACAACGGTCCGCCACCGCCTCCCCCACCATCACGCCGCTCACCTCGGCCGGCGCACAGACGGCGCTGATCACCGAGGGCGACCTGGAGGACAACTGGACGCAGGTGAAGAGCGCGGCCAGCTGGCGGAACCGGCTGCTCATCGGCACCGTCGACGCCGCCCAGTTCCTCACCGGCAAGACCCAGGCGGCCGACTGCCAACGCCTGCTCGACGGGCTCTACGACGAAGACCTCCTGGGGACTCCGCCCGGCCCGTCGGCGCTCACCGGCTTCACCGAGGGCGCGTCGCGGCTGCTCTACCAGGTCGCCGCCTATACGCCGGCCGGCCTGGACCAGTCGTTCGACTGGCTGAAAGCGCTGCCGACCACGTGCGACCAGTTCAACGCGGTCGCCTCCGACGGCTCCACCCGTACCGTGCAGGTCGTCGTGGCCTCCCTGCCCAAGGCGGGCGACACCCGGCAGGGCCTCACCGTGACGGTGGCGGGCCCCTCCGGTGGCACCCCGGTCACGCTCACCATGGATGTCGCCGTGGTACGGGTCGGGGACGACGCGATCACGGTGACCAACGGCGGAACGGACGGCGCGGACCACGACAGCACCGAGGACGCGGTCAGCCACGGCGTCACACGGCTCAAGGACGTGCGGGAAGGCCGTTCGCCGGCGCCGGAGCCCAGCGAGTTCGACTGAGCGCGCCTGGCTCGGCCGAGCGCGCCTCCCCGCTCCGGTCTTCTTCCTCCTACCAGAACCATGTGACATATTACTGCTGTGACCAAGCGACCGAGCGGTGACGTCGTGGTCGTCGGCGCCGGCATGGTGGGCGCCGCCTGCGCGTTGTACGCGGCCCGTGCCGGACTGGACGTGATCCTGGTCGACCGGGGCCCGGTGGCCGGCGGCACGACCGGCGGGGGCGAGGGCAACCTCCTCGTCTCCGACAAGGTGCCCGGACCCGAGCTGCAACTGGCTCTGCTTTCCGTGCGGTTGTGGGCCGAACTGGCCCAGGAGCTGGGCGCGGCCGTCGAGTACGAGCCCAAGGGCGGCCTGGTCGTCGCCGCAACGCCGGAGGCGCTCAGCTCCCTGACGGACCTGGCGGCGGGGCAGCGTACGGCCGGGGTGACGGCGGTCCGGGTCGACGCCGAGCAACTCCATGAACTGGAGCCGTACTTGGCGCCGGGGCAGGCGGGCGGCGTGCTGTACCCGCAGGACGCCCAGGTCATGCCCACCCTGGCCGCGGCTCACCTGGTACGGGCCTCGGGTGCGCGTCTGGAGACCGGCCGCACGGTGACGCGGGTACTGCGTGACACCGCCGGCGCCGTGCGGGGCGTCCGCACCGACCGGGGCGACATCCTGGCGCCGGTCGTGGTCAACGCGGCCGGGACCTGGGGGGCCGAGGTCGCCGCGCTGGCGGGGGTCGGGCTGCCCGTGCTCCCCCGCCGCGGCTTCGTCCTGGTCACCGAGCCGCTGCCGCGCCGGGTGCGGCACAAGGTGTACGCCGCCGGCTATGTGGCCGACGTGGCGAGCGACTCGGCCGCCCTGCAGACCTCACCGGTCGTCGAGGGGACCGCCGCCGGACCGGTGCTGATCGGCGCGAGCCGTGAACGGGTCGGCTTCGACCGGTCCTTCTCGCTGCCTGTCCTCCGTGCTCTGGCAGCGGGCGCGACGCGCCTGTTCCCGTTCCTGGAACACGTACGGGCGATGCGCACGTACCTCGGCTTCCGCCCCTGTCTGCCCGACCATCTGCCCGCCGTCGGGCCCGACCCACGGGTACCCGGGCTGTTCCACGCCTGCGGGCACGAGGGCGCGGGCATCGGGCTCGCGACCGGCACCGGGCGCCTGATAGCGCAGGCGCTCACCGGTGAGCGCCCGGAGCTGGACCTGACACCGTTCCGCCCCGAGCGCTTCGACCGCCCCGACTGCTTCGACCGCCCCGGCCGAACCGACTGCCGAACCGACCGTCCCGGCCGCCTTGACCGCTTCCCCGAGGAGGGCGCTCCGTGAACCCCCTGAAGTTGGTGCGGGCCCGCCCCGGCGCCCCGTTCACCGTCACGTTCGACGGCCGGGAGATCGAGGCACTGCCCGGGCAGACGATCGCCGCCGCACTGTGGGCGTCCGGCGTCACCGCCTGGCGCACCACGCGGGACTCGGGGCGGGCGCGCGGGGTCTTCTGCGGGATCGGCGTGTGCTTCGACTGCCTGGTGACCGTCGACGGCCGCCCCGGCCAACGGGCCTGTCTGGTACCGGCCGTGCCGGGCGCGGACGTCCGTACGCAGATCGGTACGGGCCACGATGAGTGATCACCGCCCGGTACTGGCGGTGATCGGAGCGGGCCCGGCCGGTCTCGCCGCCGCCCTGGCAGCCTCGGCCCGGGGCGTACGGGTGGTACTGATCGACTCGGCCGCGGCGGCGGGCGGACAGTTCTACCGGCAGCCCGCACCGGGACTCGGCGCCGGGCGTCCACAGGCCCTCCACCACCAGTGGCGCACCTGGCGGCGACTGGGTGCCGGGCTCGACGACCGCCTCGCCGCCGAGAGTGTCACGCAACTGAGTGACCATCATGTGTGGTGCGTGGAAAGGGGATCGCAGGATTTCACCGTGCATGCGCTGATCGGCCCGCAACAGGAGGAGTCCGTCGCGGTCCACGCCGACGGAGTACTGCTGGCGACGGGCGGCTACGAGAAGGTCCTGCCGTTCCCGGGCTGGACGCTGCCCGGTGTGGTCACCGCGGGCGGCGCCCAGGCGTTGCTGAAGGGCGGGCTCGTCCTGCCCGGCCGTACGGCGGTCGTGGCCGGCACGGGCCCCCTGCTGCTTCCCGTCGCCACCGGTCTCGCGGCCGCGGGCGTCGAGGTCCTCGCCCTGGTGGAGTCGGCCGGCCCGGCTGACTTCGTACGCCGCGCCGGAACCTGGGCCACGGCCCCCGCGAAACTCACCGAGGGATTCGCGTACGCGTCCCAACTCTTGTACCACAAAGTGTCCGTGATGGTCCGTCATGTAGTTGTGGAGGCTCACGGTACCGAGCGGCTGGAGTCCGTCACCGTCGCCGCGCTGGACTCCGAGGGCCGACCGGTGCCGGGCGCGGAACGGCGTCTCACCTGCGACGCCCTCGCCGTCGGCCACGGCATGCTGCCGCACACCGACCTCGCGGACGGACTCGGCTGCCGTCTGGACGGGCCGCGCGTCCATGTGGACGACGAGCAGCGCACCGAGGTCCCCGGTGTCTGGGCCGCCGGCGAGACCACCGGGATCGGCGGCGCGACGCTGTCGCTCGCCGAGGGACACATCGCCGGACGGTCGGCGGCGGCAAGGCTGACGGGCGTCGTCCCCGACCCGCACGACTGGGCTTCGGCCGCCCGGGCCCGTACGCGGCTGCGGTCGTTCTTCGCGGCCCTGGACGCCGCGTATGCCGCACGGCCCGTCCGATGGACGGAGCAGGTGACCGACGAGACCGTCGTGTGCCGCTGCGAAGAGGTCACCGCGGGCGCCGTACGCGAGGCTGTGGACACGCTCGGCGCGGGTGACCTGCGCACCGTGAAACTGCTGACCCGGGCCGGTATGGGCTGGTGCCAGGGCCGCATGTGCGAGCCCGGGGTGGCCGGCGTCGCGGGCTGTGAACCGGTCCCCGCACGACGGCTGCTGGCCCGCCCGGTACCCCTCGGCGTACTGGCCGCGCCCATCGATCCCCCGGCAGTTCAGTGACAGTGCTATGTCACACCTCATACGTCACCTCCCATGTCGCCTCTCGAAGGGACTCGCCCCATGACCGCGTCCGCCGTCCCCGCCGCGGCACCCGCCCCCGCCAGCCCTCGGCACCGCCCCTGGCGTGGCGTGCTGGTCGCCACCGCGCTCCCGCTGCGGGACGACCTCTCCGTCGACCACGACCGGTACGCCGAGCACTGCGCCTGGCTGGTGGCGAACGGTTGTGACGGTGTCGTACCCAACGGTTCCCTGGGCGAGTACCAGGTGCTCACGGCCGAGGAACGCACCAGGGTGGTGGAGACCGCGGTGGCAGCGATCGGCGGCGCGCGGGTGATGCCGGGCGTCGCCGCCTACGGCTCCGCGGAGGCCCGCCGCTGGACCGAGCAGGCGGCCGAAGCGGGCTGTGCGGCGGTGATGCTGCTCCCGCCGAACGCCTACCGCGCGGACGAGCGCGCCGTCGTGGCCCACTACGCGGAGGTCGCCGGAGCGGGTCTGCCTGTCGTGGCGTACAACAACCCGATCGACACCAAGGTCGACCTCGTGCCCGAACTGCTGGCCCGGCTGCACGGCGAGGGACACATCCAGGGCGTCAAGGAGTTCTCGGGCGATGTCCGCCGCGCGTACCGGATCGCGGAACTCGTGCCGGATCTGGACCTGTTGATCGGCGCCGACGACGTGCTGCTGGAACTGGCGGTGGCCGGAGCCAAGGGCTGGGTGGCCGGCTACCCCAACGCACTGCCGAAGTCCTCGGTGGAGCTGTACCGGGCGGCCGTGGCCGGCGACCTCACCACCGCCCTCCCCCTCTACCGTCAGCTTCACCCGCTGCTGCGCTGGGACTCACGCGTCGAGTTCGTGCAGGCGATCAAACTGTCGATGGACATCGTGGGGCGCCACGGCGGTGGTTGCCGCCCGCCACGGGTCGCGCTGCTTCCGGACCAGGAGGCAACCGTCCGCGCGGCCACCGAGAAGGCCGTCGCAGCCGGGCTGGCGTAGTGGCCGCCGCCCTGTGCAACCTCCGCAAAGAAAAGGGGACTTCGTGCGCAGCAAGTTCGTCCTGCACGCCGTCGACTCGCACACCGAGGGCATGCCCACCCGCGTGATCACCGGCGGGATCGGCACCATCCCCGGCGCGACGATGAACGAACGGCGGCTGTACTTCCGTGAACACCGCGACGACGTGAAGCAGTTGCTGATGAACGAGCCCCGCGGCCACTCCGCCATGAGCGGCGCGATCCTCCAGCCGCCCACCCGATCGGACTGTGACTGGGGCGTCGTCTACATCGAGGTCTCGGGCTATCTGCCGATGTGCGGGCACGGCACGATCGGGGTGGCGACCGTGCTCGTCGAGACGGGCATGGTCGAGGTCGTCGAACCGGTCACCACCATCCGTCTGGACACTCCGGCCGGGCCGGTCGTCGCCGAGGTGGCGGTCGAGGACGGCGCGGCCACGTCCGTGACCTTGCGGAACGTTCCCTCCTTCGCGGTCGGGCTGGACCGCACGGCGACGCTGGCCGACGGGCGGACGGTGACGTACGACCTGGCGTACGGCGGCAACTTCTACGCGATCCTGCCGCTGGCGGAGTTCGGGCTGCCCTTCGACCGCGCGCGCAAGGACGACATCCTGCGAGCGGGGCTGTCACTGATGGAGGCGATCAACTCCGAGGGAGAACCGGTCCACCCCGACGACCCGTCCATCCATGGCTGTCATCACGTCCACCTGTACGCGCCCGGCTCGACCGCCCGCCACTCCCGGCACGCGATGGCCATCCACCCGGGCTGGTTCGACCGCTCGCCCTGCGGTACGGGGACGAGCGCGCGCATGGCTCAGCTGCACGCCAGGGGCGAGCTGCCGCTGCACACCGAGTTCGTCAACGAGTCCTTCATCGGCACCCGCTTCACGGGCCGGCTCCTCGGCACTACGCAAGTCGCCGGCCGCCCGGCGGTACTGCCCAGTTTCACGGGCCGGGCCTGGATCACGGGGACGGCGCAGTACCTGCTCGACCCGACGGACCCGTTCCCGGCGGGGTTCGTCCTGTGACACCGGAGGCTCCGGCAGCGTGGACAATGGTGGTACGTGACATGGCACAGACGCGATGACACGGTGACCAGGCACAGCCCGCATCCGAGGAGACCCACGATGGACGCCCTGCCCGAGAGCGGCAGCCGGCAGCAGCCCGCCCCTCTGTCGCTCCCCGTGCTCGGCGGCCGGCCCACCAGCTACCGCGAGCGGGTCGCCGACGCCCTGCGTGCGGCGCTGATCGCGGGTGAACTGCGCTCCGGCGAGGTGTACTCGGCCCCCACCCTGGCCGCCCGCTTCGGCGTCTCGGCGACCCCGGTGCGGGAGGCGATGCTCGACCTCGCCAAGGAGGGGCTGGTGGACGCGGTACCCAACAAGGGGTTCCGCGTCACCGAGGTCTCCGACAGGCAACTCGACGAGTACACGCAGGTCCGTGCGCTCATCGAGATCCCCACCGTGGTGGCGCTGGCGACGACCGCGGACCCGGTGTCACTGGAGGCGCTGCGCCCGGCCGCCCGGGAGATCGTCGCCGCCGCGGTCGCGGGCGACCTCATCGCCTATGTGGAGGCCGACACCCGTTTCCACCTCGGCCTGCTCGCGCTCGCCGGCAACGCGCACCTCGTCGAGGTGGTCCGCGGTCTGCGTGGCCGCGCCCGCCTCTACGGACTGACCGCCCTCTCCGCATCCGGCCGTCTGCTGGCCTCCGCCGAGGAGCACCTGGAGCTCCTGGACGCCCTGCTGGCTCGCGATGAGCAAGCCGTGCACGAGGTCATGACCCGGCATCTGGGCCATGTGCGGAAGTTGTGGGCGTCCGCCGGGGAATGACCGGCGGAAGGGCCCGGCCGCGAGTGGAGTGGCCGCCGGTGGACCTCGGGCGCACCGCCTGAGGTGGATCGCGCGCTCGGCCCCCGCAGCCTGGCTTGCAGCCTTCCCTTCCTCCCCATTACCCGATCTGCCCTCGGACCACGCTGTGATCCTTGTCGCGGACAGGCCAAGAGTGGAGGAAGTGCCGGATGGGCAGTCATTCGCCGGTTCACGAGAGGATGGTGTGTCACCTGTGGGGGAATCCGTGCGGCTGTGCGTGATCGGTGCGGGGCTGTCGGGGCTGGCTACGGCACACGCCCTGAAGACAGCCGGTGTCGACTTCGTCTGCCTGGAGCAGGCGAGCGACGTCGGCGGGCTCTGGCGTCGGCCGCAGGCGGGCGAGCGCGGGCCCGGCTATCTGTCCCTGCACCTCAACACCGCCAAGCACCTCACGGGTTACTCGGACTACCCGATGCCCGCCTCCTACCCGCTCTACCCCCGGCACAGTCAAATAGCTTCCTATTTGCGCTCGTTCGCCGAGTGGTCCGGCGTACTGGACCGCATCGAACTGGGGACGACCGTGGATTCCGTGCGGCAGGAGGCCGACGGTGGATGGACGGTCGTCAGCCGGGACGCCGACGGTACGAGTTCGTCCCGCCGCTTCACGCAGGTGATCGTTGCCTCCGGGCACAACTCGGAGCCGTCGATGCCCGCTCTGCCGAGGGGCGCCGAAACGTTCAAGGGAACGATTCGGCACTCCCTCGACTACCGCGACGGCAGCGAGTTCGCCGGACAGCGCGTCATCGTCGTGGGGCTCGGAAACTCGGCGGTGGACATCGCCGCGGACCTCTCCCGGCACGCGGAGCTGACCGTCCTCTCGGTGCGCCGGGGACTGCACATCATGCCCAAGCAGTTGTTCGGCATGGCTCTGGACGAGATCGCCGACGCGCCGTGGTGGGTCAGCATGTCCCTGGCGGAGCAGCGCCGTTTCATCGAACAGACCCTGCTGATCGCCCGCGGCAAGCTCAGTGACCACGGGCTGCCCGAGCCGGATCACCCGGTCTTCGCCTCGGCCGTCACCATCTCCGACGAGATCCTCAGCCGCATCCGCCATGGTGCGGTCGCACCGAAGCCCTCGATCGACGCCGTCGACGGCGGCCAGGTCTCCTTCACCGACGGCACGTCGGTGAAGGCCGACGCGATCGTGTACTGCACCGGCTACCGGACGACCTTCCCGTTCCTGGAGCCCGGCTGCCCGGTCGGCGCACAGGGCACGGTCGAGTTGTACAAGCGGGTCGTCGCCCCCGATCGTCCCGGTCTGTTCTTCGCCGGTCTGATCCGCCCCGTCGGTTCGATCACGCGGCTGGTGGAGGCTCAGGCACGGTGGATCGGGCGGCTCGTCACCGGCGCCGCGGTGCTGCCGGAGGCGGAGGTCATGCACAAGGAGATCGCCACGTACCTGAGCGGTGTCGCGGGTCAGTACGGGCAGCGGGAGAGTGCGACGACCCAGGTCAACGTGGCACCCTACCTGCAGGAGTTGCGCGAGGAGTGAGCGCGGAGCGGGATGGTGCCGGGGTTCATCGAACTTCGGCCCGAAGCAGGAAAATACCCGCCCCGAAGGGCGGGTATCGAGCAGCACCGGGATCTGGCCGCGCACTGCCGTTGCCGTGGCGATGGAAACGTCATGCAGTCGGCGGTGCCGCCGAGAACAGTGCTCGCATCATTTGGTCAGCCAGTTGAGGAACTTGCTCCACACGCCTGCCTGTTCGGACTGGCGAGGCGCTCCCGCGCTCACCCGGGTCGGCTCCTGGTGGGTGCTCTGCCGGCTCGGCCGACTCACCGGCTTGATGGGGGTGAACCGCGCGGGGAGCGTGACCAGGCCGCGACTGAAAGCTCCCTGACGCCACGTCAGGCTTAGCTCGGGAATGCTGAGTTCGACGTCGGGCAGCCGGTTGAGAAGGTTCTCGATGGCCGACACGACGATCTGCCGGGCGGGTTCCTTCGAGGGGCAGGCGTGCGGGCCGGCGCTCCAGGCGAGGTGCGCACGGTTGCTGCCGGCCTTGCGGGCCGCCGACAGCGTGGGACCGGTGTTGGCGGCGGCGATGCTGACCAGCATCAGGTCACCGGCGGTGAGCTTCTGGCCGGCGAACTCCATGTCGGACACCGGGTAGTGCGCGGCGAAGTTCGTCATGGGCGGGTTCTCCCACAACGTGTCGTCCATCGCCTCCTCGATCAGCCCGCCCTCGTGGGCGTACCGGTCGTCGGTGAGCAGCCGGTGCAGGGTGTTGCCGATGAGGTTGACCAGGGGCTCGGCCCCCGCGCCCAGCAGCAGGGAGACCTGGTGCAGCATCTCCTCGTCGGACAGGCCGGCGTGATGCTTCAGCAGCCAGGAGGTGACGTCCTCACCGGGCTGGCGCCGTTTGAGGGCGATCAGCTCGCCGACGGCCTGGAACAGCACCTCGCTGGCCTTTTCGGCGTTGACTCCGTCGAACATGCCGGAGATGCCGAAGAAGACACGGTCGCCGATGTCGGCGGTGCAGCCGAAGAGCTCGTTGAACACGAACAGCGGGAGCTGCTTGGCATAGGAGCCGACGAGATCGGCCGAACCGCGTTCAGCGAACTGGGAGATGAGGAAGTCGGAGATCCGCCCCACGCTCTGGCTCAGCCGCATCGGGTCGATGCGCGCCATGCTGTCCGTGATGGGCTGACGAAGCCTCAGGTGCTCGGCGCCGTCGGAGGACATGCAGTTGGGCCGGTACGCAAGCACGGGAAGGACGGGGCTGTCGGGAGCGATCCGGCCTTCGTTGAAGTCCCGCCAGCGGCGCGCATCCTTGCGGAAGGAGCCGGAGTCCTGCAGGAGTTGGAGGGCGGTGGCGTATTCGGTGACGAGGGTGGCCTCGACTCCCGGGGCGATCTCCACGGGCGCGGTGGGCCCGTAGTGGCGCAGGTAGGCGTAGTAGGCCTGCGGGTCGGCCGCGAACTCCGGCCCGTACAGGGGCACTCTGCCGCCGGGCTGGTGCGCCGGGCACCCGGGCGGGGGCACGGGTGCGGTGGGTTGGTCCATGTCTGCTCCTAGTGTGCGCGGTCCTGCAGGTGGCGGACGAGGGTGATCAGCGCGTCGGCCGAAGACCGCTCGTCTCGCGCGTCGCAGGTCACGACGGGGGTGTCGTCGAGCAGGTCGAGTGCGTCGCGCAGAGCCGTCTCGTCCCGCAGGGGGGCGCCGTCGAAGTGGTTGACGGCGATGGCGTAGTCGAGCCCGTACTGCTCGATCAGGTCGATCACGGCGAAGGAGTCCGCGAGCCGCTCGGGGTCGACGAGCACCAGCGCGCCGAGGGCACCGCGCGCCATGTCCTCCCACATCTGGACGAAGCGCTGCTGGCCCGGCGTTCCGAACAGGTACAGCACGACACGGTCGCTGATGGTGAGACGGCCGAAGTCCATGGCGACCGTGGTGGTGGTCTTGCCCTGGACCCCCTTGAGGTCATCGATGGACTCGGCGGCCCGCGTCATCGTCTCTTCGGTGGTCAGCGGCTCGATTTCGGAGATCGCCCCGATGAACGTGGTCTTGCCGACCGCGAAGTGACCCACGACGAGGATCTTGACCGCCGTCTGCCTGGCCCCGTCGCGAACGTAGGCCTGCTCATCCAAACTTGGCCCTGAGACCATTCAGCACCTCCTCCAGGATGTCCCTGTCGGCGAGCGGGGCCCGCTGCACCGGCGGACGGGTGATGAGATAGCCGCCTTCGGTGAGGGCGGCGAGGAGGATCTTCACCACGCCCAGGGGCAGTTGGGTGTGCCCCGCGATCTCGGCGACCGAGAGGTAGCCGGCCGAGCACAGGTCCAACAGGTTCTGTTCCTCGGGGGACAGACGGGTCGGCCGCTGCTCGTGATCGGCGGCCGCCGTGACCAGGGTGATGAGCGAGAGCTGCCCCTCGTCGGGCAGCCCGCGGCCCTTGGTGATGACGTACGGACGCACTAACTCCGGCGTCTGCGGCTCCAGTTCGTCGAACCCGTTCATGACCGCACGCCGAGGTTCTCGCGCGGCGGCGTCGTCAGGGCCTTGCCGAGCTGGCCGACGAGCTGCTGCATCCGGAAGCTGATGTCCGCCATGTCGACATCCGGCGAGGCGGAGACGCCGAGGTACGCACCCTCGCCCGCGGAGATCAGGAAGACCCAGCCGCCTTCGAACTCGACCAGCGTCTGCCGCCACCGCATCTGCGGGTCCTCGCAGAAGAACGCGAGCGAGCGGCTGAGCGACTGCACACCGCTCATCGCGGCGGCCACCCGGTCCGCGTCGTCCTTGTCGAAGTCCTGCGTCCGAGCCATCAGCAGGCCGTCGGCGGAGATGAGGACGGCATGCAGCGCCCCGGGTATCTCCAAGGCACTGTCAAGCATCCATGACAGATCGTCGTTCACGAGACCTCATGCCCTTCGCTGCCAGCACCACGTGTGCTGCTCGACTTTTCCACGGGACTCGCAGGCGTGGCCCGGCCCGACTGGGTGCCCCGCTGGAAGGCGCCCATGATCGCCGCAGTCTCGGCGCCCGAGCGGGCGGGAGTGGACGAGGACGCGCTGCCGGGCACGATGGCCATGGGCCGCTTGCGGCGCCGCTTCGGCAGGCCGTCGGCGGTGGTGCTGGTGGAATGCCCGTCTTCGGGACCGCTGCGGCCCGGGGCGGCGACGGTGGGGGCGACCGGAGCCGGTTCCTTCTGCTCGGGTGCGTTGGTGAGCAGGTCGTGCGGCAGGAGGAGAACCGCCCGGACGCCTCCGTAGGGGGAGGTGGAGTCCACCGACACCTCGAAGCCGAAGCGTTCGCTGAGCACACCGATCACCGCGAAGCCGAACTGCGGCGGGTTGCCGAGTGCGGAAACACCCGTGACCCGCTGGCTCGACAGGAGCCTGTCGGCACGGGCGCGCTCTTCGTCGTTCATACCGACACCGGCGTCGTCCACGACGATGCAAATGCCCTTGGGCACGGTGCGAATATTGATTTCGACGACGGTGTCCGGGCTTGAATAGCTCGTCGCGTTGTCGAGCAGTTCGGCGAGGGCAAGTGCGACCGGTTCGACCGCACGGCTCGTGATGCCGAAGTCGACCTGCGAGAGGATTTCCACCCGCCGGTAGTGGCGAACCCTGCCCTGCGCGCTGCGTACCACGTCGTACACGGACGCGACATCACGTGCGCGTCCCAGCCAGCCGTCACAGAGGACGGCGATGGACTGGGCGCGCCGGCCGAACTGCGAGTTCGTGTGGTCGATTTCCAGGAGGTCCTGGAGAATAACCGACTCGCCGTATTTGTTCTGCAGCCGGGAGACAATCAACTGCTGTTCCGCGGCTAGGCCCTGAAGGGTCCGCATCGCGGACTTGAGGACCGTTTTCGTAGCGTCTTCGGCTCGTTCTCGAGCTGCCTCGACAGATTGCGCGTACTCGTTTTCCAACGCGGAGTAGTGGGACCTCAGCCCCGTGATCTCCTGCCTCAGAGCACGCGCCGCCCTGCGCTGCCGAACAATGAGGGCGACTGCGACGAGTACGGCCACGAGGAGAGCCCAGAGTACCGGGTTCTGTATGTAATGCGTCATAAGACTCTCTTCAGGCGACTGACGGCCAGTTGCTGAATTCCCGTCAACGCGGGTGGACCGGCGGACCGCCCGCACCGGGTGACCGCCCAGACTGTCCCCGTAGTCGGAGATGTCGTCTTGCACCCATCCGCCCGCTCTACAAGCGAGCGTGATCGTATCACCACACGATGAAGTCACAGACCGTCAACATGCTTACCTGGTTGAACATTGACGGATCGTCAGTAGTACTGGCAGGCGACTGGAGAGTGTCCGGGAAGTAGCCCTGCGAGGGGGCTGCCGAGGTACCCGACAGGACAACCGATAAACGGGCTTCCGCGACATTACGGAGGCAATGGACACGGAAACAACAAAACCCGCACCCGGCGAGACGCCGAATGCGGGCAATTGCTTTGGTGACCGAGCGGATTCCGCTCGATACATAGAGTGAGAGTGTCCGAGGGGGGACTTGAACCCCCACGCCCGATAAAGGGCACTAGCACCTCAAGCTAGCGCGTCTGCCATTCCGCCACCCGGACCAGGTGTTGCCGCTGCGCGAGGTCTCCCCGCGGCGACAGGGACAACAATACCAAGCTTTCGGAGTGCGTTTCACCCGCATATCCGCTGGCCGGGCGGCTGACGGTGACCGCCGCGCGAGACCTCGCCCCGGGTGACCGGGTGACCGGGTGATCACTTCGCCGTCGGCTCCTCGACGACGAGCATCCGCAGCGCCCGCAGCAGTCCGGCAGTCCGGCGACCGATCGTGGGTCCGGCAGCCCGGCAGCCCGGCAGCCCGGGCGCCCGACGCACCCGACGCACCCGAGGCACCCGAGGCACCCGAGGCACCCGAGGCACCCGAGGCACCCGAGGCAGCATCGGTCGGCCGGGCTGCCGGGAGGTGTCGGTTTTCGAGGTCGCCTGCCCGGATTTCCACGCTCGGCTGCACTCCATTGCGAGCGCGGCAAGACGTGCGCCGAGGAACGAGCTATGCACCGTCGTTGGCATCGCGCAGGGAATGAATCATGCTCTGCAGGATCCGGAACGCGCCTGACTGCTCGGTCTCGGTCATGCCGGCCAGCATTCTGACCTCGACGGACCGGACCGCTACGGTCGCCTTCTCCAGGCTCCGTCGGCCGCGAGGCGTGAGCCGCGCGGGAAGGACCTTCCCGACGGGTGCCTCCGCGGGCCTGGTCACGTAGCCGTCTCGTTCCAGGGCCTGGAGCAGCACGTTCATCGACTGCCGTGTCACGAACGCGCCCCGCGCGAGCTCGGAGTTCGACAAGCCCGGCCGTTGGGCCAGCAGCTCGAGGCAGGAGTAGTGCGTCACGCTCATCCCGAGTGGCCGCAGCACCTCCTCCATGGCTGCGCGCAGGGCGCTCGAAGCCTCTTTCAGTAGGTAGCCCAGTGATTTGTCCAGGTCGACGCCGGCACCGTTTTGACTCATGTCAGAAGTCTGACATAAATTGGTCTGTGTCAGGAATCTGACACGAAGCGAAGGAGCATCATCATGCCCGCCACCGGCCCCGACTTCATCTCGCTCCAGGCGCGCGACCTCGACGCTTCGCAGGCGTTCTACGAGCAGTACCTCGGCCTCGTCCGCTCGCATGCCGGACCTCCGCACGCCGTCGTCTTCGAGACGAAGCCGATCGCGTTCGCACTCCGCGACGTCGTTCCCGGCACCGATCTCGCATCCGTTGCCCAGCCCGGCATTGGTGCCGCGATCTGGCTCCACGCCACCGACGTCCAGGCCATCCACGATGCTCTCGTCGCCGACGGTCACACCATCGTCTCCGCACCGATTGACGGCCCCTTCGGCCGGACATTCACCTTCGCCGATCCCGACGGCTACCAAGTCACTCTCCACGACCGCACCTGATAAGCCGAACGCCACCGACGATCACCGTTTCCCCGAAGACCGCCGGTTGCGCCCGAGGCAACCTGGGGCACCTACCAGCGCACCGTGTCCGCCTACCGACACCCTGACCACCGCGCCAGCAAGAAGGCTCTCCACTACGTCACGCAACCCTGCAACGGCATCCCCGGCATCCTTACCCCCGTCAAGACCGGCACCCCCCGCAACCAGCGCACCAGTGCCCCCACCGGCCCCACTGTCGGGCATCACGCCCGGGCCGGGCAGGGCCCGCTGTACCGGCTGGCCGACTACCTCGACCAGCACGGCCGCCACCACCGCGCCGAGATCATCCCCCCATTGACTTCTGGACCGCGGCCGCCGCCTACGCCCACCCCGCCGACCTGATCACACTCGGAAATGCCGCCTGGGACCGTGGCCTGTACCGCGACGCCGCTCAACTCCACAAACACGCCACCACCCACGGCAACCCCCACGCCGCAACCGCCCTCGTCATCCACCTCCATACCCTGCACCCCACCGACCCGCGCCCCGCCCAATGGGCCGCCGCCCACGTGTCCCTCGACGACCCGTACGCCGTGGCCGATCTGCTGGACTGGCTGCGGGAGGCCGGGGCAGGGGAGCAGGTCACCGCGTTGACCGAACGGCTTACTGCCGCAGGGCATTTCAACCAAGCGGCGTAGGTCGTCCAGGTTGCGCGCGAGCCGGTCCATCGAATGCACCAGCACCGTGTCGCCCTCGCGCACGAACGCGATCAAATCCTCCAGCTTCGGCCGGGCGGCGTCCTTGCCCGATGCCTTGTCGGTGAAGACGCGCTCGACCGGCACGCCGTCGAGCTGGCGGACAGTGTTCTGGTCGACGCTGCTGACCCTTACATACCCGACCCGCACCGACGTGCTCCCTGCGGATGCTGACCAGCAAGGGTGTGAAGGTGGAGTTCGTGAAGGAGAGCCTCGCCTTCACCGGGGAGGACTCGCCCATGGCGACGCTGCTGCTGTCGGTGATGGGCGCGTTCGCCGAGTTCGAGCGTGCCCTGATCCTCGAACGCCAGCGCGAGGGGATCGCCGCGGCCAAGGCGCGTGGCGTCTACACCGGCCGCAGGCCCGCGCTCACCAACGAGCGTGCCCGCGAACTGCGCGAGCGGGCCGCCGCCGGCGAGCGTAAGTCCGTGCTGGCCAAGGATTTCGGTATCAGCCGCGAGACCGTCTACAGCTATCTGCGCACGGTGCCGGTCCCGGAATGAGGGTCGTCCGCGCGACGCTCATCGGCTCCGTTCCGGATCCAAGGAAGTGGAACAGCCTCAGATGAGGTCGAGGCGCCCCAGCACGCGGTCGATCACGAACCCCGACCGCGACAGGGTCCTGCGGATCACCGGCAGGAAGTCCACGAGGAAGGCGGTCTCGTTGGTCACCGTCACCAGCGGCCCCGACGCGGCGGCCTTCTCGGACCAGACCCCGGCCGGAGGGCGGCCCAGTGTCTCGTGGACCTGGCCGTGATCGCCGGCCAGCGCCAGCGCCAGCCAGCCCTGCAACTCCCTTACGGTCAGCACGGCCTTGCCGTCGCTGTCGTAGGTGCCGCGCTCGGCGACGGACGAGAACGTGGTGCCCGGCAGTTCGTGCACGAGCTGCATCATCGTGCCGATCAGCCGCTCGACGATCCCGCCGAAGTGGGGCTGGCCGGGCGGCCGGTAACGCAGCTTGATGCCGTGCTGGTCGCAGCCGCGGCGCAGGGCCTCGCTCTTGAACTCGGCCGCGTTGTCCAGGTACAGCTCGCGCGGCTTGCCGCTCATCGGCCATACCGCCTCCACGCCCAGCCGCTCCAGCCACGGCCGCTTATCCATCGCCGTGTGGGCCAGACACAGCCCGACCGAGGTCGCCGACGGCGCCTCCAGCGTCACCACCAGGCCCACCACGCACCGGCTTGCCACGTCGATCGCCGCCGTCAGATAAGGACGGCCGATCGGCAGCCGGTACCGCTCGTCGACCACGATCACATCCACCGGCGTGTGGTCGACCTGAACCTGCTCCAGCAGCCCGGTGACCGCCGGCGGTACACCCCCGGCCGACCGGAGAGGACGAACCGCCTCTCTTCCTTCGCGCCCCGAGACCGAAGTCACCGGGTCCAGCCGCTCGATCCGCCGCTGTACCGAGCCCCGCGAAGGAGTCCGCAGGCCGCGAGCCCGGCATTGACGCGTGATCTCCTTGTAGACCGCCGCCACCGAGCGGCGCTGCCGCGTCAAGTACCAGGTCCGTAGCGCTTCCTGGACGATCGTCTCGACCTCACCAGACAAACGCCCGCCGCCGCGGCCTCCGCTGGAACGGTCAGGCAGCAGGTCCGACACCACTCCCTCACCAGCGCGCCACCGTCCAAGCAGGACATACACCTGGCGCCGGGAGACCCGCAGCCGCTCGGCGGCCTCATCCGCCTCCGCCAGCCCCACTGTGTCCTTCGCCGCGAGCGACCCGATCACCTCGGCCTGCCGCACTGCGGTCTCCCACATCTGGGTCGGCGCGGTCAGCACCCCGCGCTCGGCCACCGGTTCCTCTGCCATCCGGAAGCCTCCGTCACGCACACGTCTACGGACAACTCGACCGTAATGCAGGCGAGTTCGGCCCGTCCGGCGCGTTCGCAGTTCCCTGCACTCGACAGGGAATCACCAACTCACCCGTGCACGCGACTTCGGAAACTGACAGCGATGACCGCGGACTACTTCGGCGAGAACAGCAACGCCAGCAACTACGGCATGGTCTACAGCTCCAAGCTCGTCTCGGGCCTCGTGGGCTCCGGAGTCGGCTCGATCGTGGTCGACGTGTGGGACTACGAGGGCGCGTTCGTCCTGGCGGGCAGCATCGGCCTCGCCTCCGCGGTACTGGCGCTCTTCCTCAGGGCGCCCGGCAGGCCGGCGGCCAGTCGCCGGATCATCCCCAATCCGCACCCGCTCGGCGAGGAGACGGCCTGACTTGGACCGATGCACACGAAAACGGCCGGGCGCCCTCGCAGGGCCCCGGCCACGGAGTCAAGGGGGGGCCAAGGGGACGCGGGGTCAGGGATCACCCAATTTCGCACGGGAGTTGGGGCCGCCGTCCCGCAACAGCTTGAGCAGGCGGGCCTGTTGAGCGTTCGCGGGTCGCGACGTCATGCGTCTCACGAGAGGGTCAACGGGGATCAGGACTTGTCGCGGGCGTGATACGACCGCCGGGTGTGCTCGGTGTGCTCACGCATCAACCGGGTGGCCAGCTCCTCGTCTTGGGCCGCGATCGCGGCGATCAGATCGCGGTGCTCGATCCAGGACTGGTGGCCGCGCCGGCGGGCGATCGGGGTGTAGTACCAGCGCACCCGGCGATCGACCTGGGCCGCGAGTTCGGCCAGTACCGCGTTGCCCGCGAGTTCGATGATCTTCGTGTGGAAGCGGGCGTTCAGGGCGACCGCGGTGTCCACGTCGTCGCTGGCCACGGCCAGCATGCCCTGCGCCAGGATCTCGTCCAGGGCCTCGACGCCGGCCTGGTCGGCGTGCGCCGCGGCCAGTCGCGCGGCCTCCGCCTCCAACAGCGTACGGACGCTGAGGAGTTGGTCCGCCTCGTCCTCGGTCGGCTCGTGCACGAAGGCGCCCTGGGCGGGCCTGAGGTCCACCCACCCCTCGGTGTTCAGCCGCTGCAGCGCCTCGCGCACCGGCTGCCGTGAGACGCCGAGGTGCGTGGCGAGTTCGCTCTCGACCAGGTGCTGGCCGGGCTGGAGGGCACGGGTGGTGATGAGTTCGAGCAGTGCCTCGTAGACGCGGTCCCGCAGCGGGCCGGGCCGTTCGAGTCTGGGCACCGCGCCCTGCGGCAGTCCTCTCGACAACATCGGTCGGTCCCCCTTCTGGGCAACACCGGGCAACTGCAGCCGGAAAGCCACGTATCGATTGGCGCACTCGGCTGTCCGCAGCCGATCGACCGGGCTACAGCCGGTAGCGACGGTCCGCGGCCGAGTATCGATTGTCTTTCGTCTACAGTCTACGGCGCACAGTAGCCAGAGCGGGGCACAGTCGATCGCGTCACACTACGCCGCGCCCTCCCCGTACCCATGCGCCCCGGCGCAGCCGCCCCCACTCACGGGCAGCGCACGACCTGTCCCGCGTACGACAGATTGCCGCCGAAGCCGAACAGCAGGACCGGGTCCCCCGTGGAGACCGCGCCCCGCTCGACGAGCTTGGAGAAGGCGAGCGGGATGCTGGCCGCGGAGGTGTTACCCGATTCGGTGACGTCACGCGCGATCACCGCGTTGACGGCGCCGATCTTCTGCGCGAGGGGTTCGATGATGCGCAGGTTCGCCTGGTGCAGGACGACGGCGGCGAGGTCCTCGGGGGTGAGGCCAGCCCGCTCGCAGGCCTTCCGCGCCAACGGCGGCAACTGGGTGGTGGCCCAGCGGTAGACGCTCTGCCCCTCCTGCGCGAACCGCGCCGGCTGCCCCTCGATGCGCACCGCGTGCCCCATCTCGGGCAGCGAGCCCCACAGCACCGGCGCGATGCCGGGCTCGGTGCCGTCGGGACAGGCCTCGACCACGGCGGCGCCCGCTCCGTCACCGACGAGCACGCAGGTCGTGCGGTCGCTCCAGTCGGTCACCTCGGACATCTTGTCGGCGCCGATGACCAGGGCACGGGTGGCGGCACCCGCCCGGACGGTGTGGTCGGCGGTGGCGAGCGCGTGGGTGAAACCGGCGCAGACGACGTTGATGTCCATCGCCGCCGGCTGCGGGATACCCAGGCGCGCGGCCACCCTGGCGGCCATGTTCGGCGAACGGTCGACGGCCGTGGAGGTGGCGACCAGCACCAGGTCGATGTCGCCCGGCGTGAGGCCGGCCGCCGCGAGCGCCTTGGCGGCGGCGTGCGCGGCCAGCTCGTCCACGGGCTCGTCGGGGCCCGCGATGTGGCGCGTACGGATGCCCACCCGGCTCCTGATCCACTCGTCACTGGTGTCGACCAGGCTCGCCAGGTCCTCATTGGTGAGCACCTTGGCGGGCTGGTAGTGGCCGACGGCGGCGATGCGCGAGCCGTTCATTGGGGGGTCCCCTCGTTGCCTTGGGTAGCGGGATCCACCAGTCTGATCAGTGACTCACGGGTACGAGGGCGCGTGAAGCGACAGGAAACCGGTTCCCTGGTTGTCGGCTTCCCCATAGCCCTCGGACTCCCGAGCAGTCGCCGAACCGTACCCGCCGCCCACCCGCCCCGCTGACACCACTACCCGGTGAACAGCTGCGTCGCCTTCTGTGCCAGCTCGTACACCCCATAGGCGAGCGGTGCGCCCACCCACCACACGGACCGCCTCGGCCACACGCACCACCTCGACCGCGCCTCCCGCATCGCCCACGCCTACCGCCCGGACTGCCCGGCTGCCCCGGCGATGCGCGCGAACCCCCGCCGCCCTCACTTCCGTACTGTAGACAATATTTCGTCGACAGGATTCGACAGTTCCTCGGTACCCCCGACCGAACGGAGCTCCCTCGCCATGAAGGTCGCAGTCCTCGGCGCCGGTGCGATCGGCGCCTACGTCGGTGCGGCGCTCCACCGCGCCGGCGCCGACGTGCACCTCGTCGCCCGTGGACCGCATCTCGCGGCCATGAGGCGGGACGGGGTGCGGGTGCTCAGCCCGCGCGGCGACTTCACCGCCCGCGCCCACGCCACCGACGACCCGGGTGAGATCGGCCCGGTCGACTTCGTCCTCCTGGGTCTCAAGGCCAACTCGTACGCGGCGTGCGGGCCGCTGATCGAGCCCCTGCTGCACGACTCCACGGCGGTGGTCGCCGCCCAGAACGGCATTCCCTGGTGGTACTTCCACCGACACGGCGGTCCGTACGACGGTCTGCGTATCGCGAGCGTGGACCCGGACGGCGCGGTCAGTGCGGTGCTCGCGCCCGAACGGGCTGTCGGCTGTGTGGTGTACGCGGCCACCGAGCTTCAAGGCCCGGGGGTCGTACGGCACTTGGAAGGAACCAGGTTCTCCGTCGGCGAGCCGGACCGCGGTCTGACCCCGAAGAACGCCTGCCGGGTCTGCGTCGTGGAGGTCGAGGGCTCCCGGACCCTGGTGCCTGCCTGTTCCCGCAGGGCGGAGCCCGGCATGGAGGTCCGTACCGGCACCGAACGGACCCGGCACAGCCGCAAGATCGTTCTCGAGCTGCTCGCGTCCTCGGTCGACCTGTCCACGACACCGACGGCCGCGGAATGGATCAAGGAGTACGAGGCGAAGCCGGACCGCTTCGGACCCGACGCGGCCCGGGCGAACGAGGAACCGAAGATCGACAACGATCTGTACGTGCACGATTACGGCAAGTGCGTCCTCTGCTACAAATGCGTGGACGCCTGCGGTGACCAGTGGCAGAACACCTTCGCGATCTCCGTCGCGAGGCGCGGTTTCGACGCCCGGATCGCCGTCGAGCACGACGCGGCGCTGACCGAATCGGCGTGCGTGTACTGCGGGAACTGCATCGAGGTGTGCCCGACCGGGGCGCTGTCGTTCAAGTCCGAGTACGACCGGCGAGCGGCCGGGAACTGGGACGAGTCGGCGCAGACCCGGACCACGACCGTGTGCGCGTACTGCGGGGTGGGCTGCAACCTCACGCTCCATGTGCAGGACAATGACATCGTGAAGGTCACCTCACCGCACGACAACCCGGTGACCCACGGGAATCTCTGCATCAAGGGCCGCTTCGGCTACCAGCACGTACAGAACCGGGGCTGATCACGAATGGGACGAGTCACCCAACGACGCAAAGTGATCCGCATCAGGGACGGAGTGGTCTCCGCCCGGCCGGACACCCTGGTCGCCGAGGAACCACTGGAGATCAGGCTCAACGGAAAGCCGCTGGCCATCACCATGCGCACGCCCGGTGACGACTTCGCGCTCGCCGCCGGTTTCCTGGTCAGCGAAGGCGTACTGGCCGCCGCATCCGATCTGCTGAACATCGTCTACTGCGCGGGTGCGACGGGAGAGGGAGGGTCCAACACCTACAACGTGGTGGACGTCCGGACGGCCGACGTGACGATGCCCGACATCACCCTCGAGCGGAACGTCTACACCACCTCCTCGTGCGGCCTCTGCGGCAAGGCGAGCCTGGACGCGGTCCGTACGACCACCCGCTGGCCCATCGCCGACACTCCCCCGCTCCGGATCGAGCCCGAACTGCTCTCGAGCCTCCCCGACCGGCTTCGCGAGGCCCAGCGGGTCTTCGACCGGACCGGGGGGCTCCACGCGGCGGCCCTGTTCTCCGAGGACGGCGAGCTGCTGGACGCACGGGAGGACGTGGGGCGGCACAACGCGGTCGACAAACTGGTCGGCCGCGCCCTGCAGAACGGGGACCTGCCCCTGTCGCGGACGATCCTGATGGTGTCGAGCCGGGCCTCGTTCGAGCTGGCACAGAAGGCCGTGATGGCGGGCGTCCCCGTACTCGCGGCGGTCTCGGCGCCCTCCTCCCTGGCCGTGGACCTGGCCGCGGAGACCGGACTGACCCTGGTGGGCTTCCTGCGGGGCAGCTCCATGAACGTGTACGCGGGTGAGGACCGCATCACCCTGCGGACCACGGCCGCCCAGGGCTGAACCGGTTCCCCGCGGCACGGCGGCGGGGCCCCGACCGGCGGGGAGCGCCCCCTGCGCCGCAGGGGCCCCGCCTCGGTCCGCCCCGCCTCGGTCCGCCCCGCCTCTACCGCGCCCCGCCTCTGCTCCGCCGCGACCCCGCCGGATCCCGCCCGCCTCAGTCGTTCGCGAAGCGCACGTCGGCCGCACGCGTCACCCTCCCCAGCCGGGGGAAGTCGAGTTTCACCGACGCCTCGTGCTCGGCCGCGGTGAGAGCGGACATCGCGTCCTCGACGAAGACCAGGTCGTAACCGAGGTCGCCGGCGGCGCGGGCGGTGGACTCGACGCCGAGGTTGGTGGCGACGCCGCCGAAGACGAGGGTGGTCACGCCGCGTTCGCGGAGACGATCGTTGAGCCCGGTCCCCTGGAAGGCGCCGATCGTCCGCTTGACGATCTCCAAGTCACCGTCGTGGAGCAGCCCTTGGACCAATCCGCTGCCGGGCGGCTGGTCGGCGACGCCGGGACGCTCGACGCGGACAAGAACGACGAGCGCCCCGGCCGAACGGAACGCCGACGCCAACTCCTCGGCAGCGGTGAGCACTTCGGCGCCTTTGCGGGGCTCCAGGGGCAGCGCGACGATGCGGTCCATCAGATCGACGAGGACGAGGGCGCTGCGCGCGGGGGCGAGTGGGAGAGCTGCGGTCATGACGGAACGTTATCCCTCGTCAGCCGTCCGTACCGGAAATCCGGATCAACATGCTCATGAAATGCTCACGTTCGGCAGCGGAGAGCGGGGCGAGCAACGCGTCGTTCGCTCCCCGAGCGGCCTCCTCACAGCGCCGGAGCAGCCGTCGGCCTTCCTCGGTGAGCGACACGGCGTTCTTCCGGCGGTCGTTCGGATCCGGCTCCCGCACGGCGAGTCCCGCGGACTGGAGGTCGTTGAGGACGCCGACCAGGTCCTTGGGATCGAGTCCGACACTGCGGCCGAGGTCGGCCTGGGCGACGGGGGCGAGGTCGCGGACGGCGGAGAGCACGACGTGGTGCCACATCCTGAGACCCTCGGCGGAGAGAGCGTCGGCCACGAGGGCGCGACCTCGCGCGGCGGCCCGGCCGAGGAGCCAGCTGGGGAGCGCGCGAATGGCGGCGAGGGGCGCTTCGGACATGGTCGCACCCTACCGGTAACTCATTGGACTTCCCAACGAACTTGCGGATACCGTTGGGATTCCCAACGAATTCTGGAGGTGCGATGCGTCGCGTCCGATACGACTCCACCGGCGGCCCCTTGTTCCTGGAGGAGGTACCCGTCCCGGAGCCGGGAGCAGGCGAACTGCTCGTACGCTGCGCGGCGATCGGCGTCACCCTCCCCGTCGTCCGCAAGGTCACGGAGGCCGCGGAACCGATCGCCCTCGGGGGCGAGATCGCCGGGGAGGTCGTGGCCGTCGGGGACGAGGTCACCCGGTTCCGGGGCGGCGAGCGGGTGACCGGCCTGTGTTTCGGCCACGGCTACGCCGACTTCGCGCTCCTGCGGGAGGCGATGACGTCGCCCGTCCCGGACGACGCGAGCGCGGTCGACGCGGTCGCCCTGGTCCGCAGCGGCCTGGTCGCGCTGGGCGCCCTCACCGCCGCGCGGCCCGAACCCGGCGAGACGGCTCTCGTCACCGCCGCGGCGAGCGGGGTGGGCCATCTCGCCGTGCAGCTCGCGCGGGCGCGTGGCGCGACCCGGGTCGTGGGCGCCGTGTCCGACCCGGCCAAGCGCGACTTCGTGAGCGCGCTGGGCGCCGACGACGTCGTCACCTACGACCGGGACGACTGGGACGCCCGCGCCGACTACGTCCTGGACGGGGTCGGCGGCGCGTTGCTCACCCCCGCCCTCGCGGCTCTCGCTCCCGGCGGACGGCTCGTGGCGTACAGCTCCGGCGGCGGGACGATCCAGGCCTACGACCTGCTGGTGGGCGCCAAGTCCGTGATCGGCTTCCAGATGGCCCGGGTCGCGCGCGGGAATCCCGGATTGTACGAGCAGTGGCGCCAGGAGCTGTGGCACCTGTTCCGGGCGGGGAGGCTGAAGCCGGCCGTACACGAGGAGTTCGCCCTCAAGGACGCGGCCGCGGCGCACGCGACGATCGAGTCACGGAGCAATGCGGGCAAGGTCGTCCTGGTGCCGTGAGCAGGTCGGCGGCGGCCGTCTCACGCCCCGACCGGCGCCCGTCTCACGCGGCCGTCGGCGACCGCTCGTCGACGGGTTCCCGCGACGCCTCCCGCGGGTCCCTCGCCCGGCGTTTGGCGATGACCGCGCACACCATCAGCTGCATCTGATGGAAGAGCATCAGCGGCAGCACCGCCAGCGAGGCGTGCGCACCGAACAGGACGCTCGCCATGGGCAGCCCCGAGGCGAGGGACTTCTTGGATCCCGCGAACTGGATGGCGATGCGGTCCTCGCGGTCGAACCGCAGCGCCTTGCCGCCGTACCAGGTCAGGGTGAGCATCACCGCGAGCAGCACCGATTCGACGACGAGCAGGCCACCCAGCCGTACGGCGCTGACCTGGTGCCAGATGCCCCGGACCATGCCCTCGCTGAACGCCGTGTAGACGACGAGGAGGATCGAGCCCCGGTCGACGAGCCCGAGCACCTTCCTGTGCCGGGTCACGAACCCGCCGATCCACCGGCGCAGCAGTTGTCCCGCGAGGAACGGCACGAGCAGTTGCAGCACGATCTCCACCAGCGAGTCGGCGGAGAAGCCGCCGCCACCACTGCCGAGCAGGGCGGCCGCCAGCAGCGGCGTGACGACGATGCCGACCAGGGAGGAGAACGAGCCCGCACAGATGGCGGCCGGCACGTTGCCACGGGCGATGGAGGTGAAGGCGATCGACGACTGGATGGTCGACGGAACCAGGGTGAGGAAGAGCAGCCCCTGGTAGAGCGGGTGGGTGAGGAACACCGGGACAAGACCGCGCGCGGCCAGGCCCAGCAGCGGAAAGACAAGGAAGGTGCAGCCGAGGACGGTGACGTGGAGCCGCCAGTGCTTCAGTCCGTCCAGCGCCTCACGGGTGGACAGCCGGGCGCCGTACAGGAAGAAGAGGAAGGCGATCGCGGCCGTGGAGGCGCCGGAGGCCACGTCGGCGGCGGCGCCCCGGGCCGGGAACAGCGCCGCGAGGCCGACGGTCCCTAGCAACAGCAGGATGTAGGGGTCGACCGGCATCCAACTCGGCCAGTGCAGGCGTTTCACGGTGCTCCACGTGCGGTTCGACAGGCTTGCGACGGGGCTCGGAGAGCCCCTCCCCATCGTCCTCCCGCGCACCGTGATCGGGAATCCGGTATACCGCTCTCACTGTCATCGGATATCGCGATGACCGGAGCGCAAGGGGCTACTGTGACGGGCGTGTACGAGCCCACCCATCTGCGCACCTTCCTCGCCGTCGCCCAGACGTTGAGTTTCACGCATGCGGCGCGGCGGCTGGGACTGCGGCAGTCCACGGTCAGCCAGCACGTGCGACGCCTCGAGGACGCGACCGGGCGGGCGCTGTTCACCCGGGACACGCATTCCGTGGAGCTGACGGAGGACGGCGAGGCGATGCTCGGGTTCGCCCGCCGGATCCTGGACGTCCACGAGCAGGCCTCGGCGTTCTTCGCCGGCACCCGGCTGCGCGGCCGGCTGCGGTTCGGCGCCTCCGAGGACTTCGTACTGACGAGGCTGCCGGAGATCCTGGAGGGATTCCGCTACGACCATCCCGAGGTCGACCTCGAACTGACGGTGGAACTGTCGGGCACCCTGCACGAGCAACTCGCGGCCGGGAAACTGGACCTGGTGCTGGCCAAGCGGCGCCCCGAGGATCCCCGGGGCGAGCTGGTGTGGCACGACGGGCTGGTGTGGATCGGCGCGGAGCGGCTGCGTCTGGACGCCGACCGTCCGGTCCCGCTCATCGTGTTCCCGCCCCCGGGCATCACCCGCGCCCTGGCCCTGGAGGCGCTGGAGCGACAGGGGCGGGCCTGGCGGATCGTATGTACGAGCGGCAGCCTCAACGGCCTCATCGCGGCGGCCCGGGCGGGGCTCGGCGTGATGGCTCACTCACGGGGTCTGATCCCGCCCGGCCTGGTGCGGATCCCGGAGCGGGCGGGGCTGCCGGAGCTGGGACGGGTCGACTTCGTGCTGGTGCACGGGCGCCGGCTCACCGCGGCCCAGGGCGCCGCGGATGCGCTGGCGGCGGCGATCCTGGCGGGCGGTGACCGGCTGCACCGGCGGACCGCATCCGGGCGCCGGCTGGACCGGCCGGGGGACGCCGTCGGCTGAGCACGGGCACACGCACGCGTACTTGTACCCCACATCACGGCCGACGGCCCACGGCCGACGGCCGACGGCCCACGGCCCACGGCAGGCACCTGACGGCTGACGGCTGACGGCTGACGGCTGACGGCTGACGGCTGACGGCTGACGGCTGACGGCTGACGGCTGACGGCTGACGGCTGACGGCTGACGGTCCACCGCCTACCGCCTACCGCCTACCGCCCAGCGTGCTGGTAGGTCAGCTGTTTCACCCTTCGCATGAACGGCATCGCCTCCACGTGCTGGACGCCCTCCAGCTGCCCCAGGGGCCCGCTGAGGTAGGCGTAGAGGCCGGCCGTGTCCCGGACCACCGCGGTGACGACGATGTGCGAGGGGCCGGCGGTGGCCGAGGCGAAGGCGACCTCGTCGTGGGTCGCGAGCGCCTCCCCGACGGAGTGCAGGGCGGAGGGTGCCGTGGTGATCCACAGGAGGGCGGCGAGGGGATAGCCGAGGCACTCGGAGTGGTATTCGACGTCGATGTAGACCGCGCCCGAGGCGAGCAGGGCGGCGAGGCGGCGTTTGACGGCGGACTCGGAGCGTCCGGTGGCGCGCTGGAGTTCGGGGTGGCCGGCGCGGCCGTCGCGTTCCAGAACGGCGAGCAGGGGTTCGTCCTCGGGCTCGATACGGGCCCGCCCCACCCTGGCCGCGGGGTCGTGAGGCGGTGCCAGGGCCTCGAGCTGACCTTCGTCCAGCGCACCGGACTTCAGCAACCAGCCGCTCGGCCCGCCGTAGAAGCGGTGCAGGAGCTGCTGGGCGCGGATCTCTACGACGCTCGGAGTGCGCGGCAGCTTGCTGAGCAGCAGGTCGTCGTGGTCGCCGGGATGGCGGGGCCGGGACATGCAGGCGATCTCGGTGCCGCCGGAGCCCAGGCCGATCCATTGTGTGTCGGGCCGCCTGGCGAGCGCTTCGGCGATGACCGTGGCGCTGTCGGGAACGCAGCGCAGGCGCAGCATCCACTGGTCCTGTCCGAGGCGTTCGGCGTCCCGGACGGCGACGACCCTGAGCCCGGCCTCGGCGGTGAGCCGGCGATAGCGGCGCGCGATCGTCTGGTCGGAGACGCCCAGGACCGCGCCGAGCCTGCTGAAGGAGGCCCGCCCGTTCGCCTCCAGCGCCGTGAGCAACCGGAGATCCAGTCCGTCCAGCTTGCCTTGGGTGTCGAATTCCATGTCTGTTGGCCTCCCCCGCATCGGATTCAGTCGTCCAGGCACCTGATACCACGGTGATCGGCCTCGTCCCGTCCATCGTACGGAGCGCTGGGTGTCAATCGCGGAGGAAAGACGGAGGAACGGGACATGCGCATATGGGGGCCGCTGGCAGCGGTGTGCCTGGGCACGTTCATGTTGTTGCTGGACGTGACGATCGTGATCGTGACGCTGCCGGACATGGCGCGGGGGTTGCACGCCTCGCTGAGCGATCTGCAGTGGGTGGTGGACGGGTACGCGCTCGCGCTGGCCGCGCTGCTGCTGGGGGCGGGGGCCACCGCCGACATCCTGGGGCGCCGCCGGGTGCATGTGGTGGGGGTGGTGCTGTTCGCGACGGCGTCGCTGCTGTGCGGGCTGGCGAACGGCCCGGACACCCTGGTGGCGGCGCGGGCCCTGCAGGGGGTGGGTGCGGCCGCGATGCTGGCGACGACGCTGCCGCTGCTCGGCTCGGTCTACCAGGGCCGGCAGCGGTCGACCGCGCTCGGGGTGTGGGGCGCGGTGAGCGGCGCGGCTGCGGCGGTCGGGCCGGTGCTGGGCGGGCTGCTGGCCGAGGGGCCCGGCTGGCGGTGGATCTTCTACGTGAACCTGCCGGTGAGCGTGGTCGCGGTGTGGCTGACGCTGAAGGCGGTGCCGGAGTCCAGGGGGCCGCGCGGGATGCGGGTCGACTGGGCGGGCACGGCGACCTTCGCGGTCTTCGCGGGCGGGACGGCGTACGCCGTCGTGCGGGCCGGCGCGGACGGCTGGACGGCGTCCGCGACGCTCACCTCGTTCGGGCTCGCCGCACTCGGGCTGGTGTGCTTCGTGCTCGCGGAGCGGCGGGCGGCACATCCGCTGCTCGACCTGTCGCTGCTGCGCAGGCCGGCGTTCGTGGGGGTGATGGTGGGCGCGCTGGCCTTCAACGGTGTGGCGTTCGGGGTGACGCCGTACCTGTCCATCTGGATGCAGACACTGCTGGGGATGAGCCCGGTGCGCGGCGGGCTGACGCTGTTGCCGATGACGGTGGCCGCCATGGTCACGGCGGTCGTGGTGGGTAAGCGGTTCCACGGCGCTCCGGCCCGACTGACCATCGGCGGCGGGCTTGCGCTGATCGGCGCGGGCTGTTTCTGCCAGGCCGTGCTCGGCGCGGGTTCGGACTGGACGGCGCTGGTGCCCGGCTTCGTGCTGGTGGGCATCGGAACCGGTTTCGTCGCGCCCACCGTGGCGGGGGCGGCGCTGGCCTCGGTGGAACCGGCGCGGGCCGGGATGGCGGGCGGGGCCGTGAACACCGTACGGCAGCTGGGGTACGCGCTCGGGGTCGCGGTCTTCGGCACCGTGGTGACCTCCCGGATGACCGGCACCCTCCCGCACGACGCGTCGCACGCGCTGGCGGGCGGTGGCGCCGGTGCGCTGCGCGGCTCGTTCCCCGAGCACACCCTGCGGTCCGCGTTCGCCTCCGGGCTCGATGCGGCGCTGGTGACGGCGGGCTGCGCGGGCGTGGTCGCCGCGGCGCTCGTGCTCGCCCTGGTCAGGCCGCCGCGCGCGGCCGCGGCGGCGGTGACGCGAGCGGATGCTCCCGCGCTGCCGGCGTTGCCGGAGGACCGGGCGGCCGATGGGGCGACCCCCCGCCCGTGATCTTGGGAGGGGGTTCGTGCGGCGCGGGCCGTGACGGGCGTCCGAAGGGTCGGACAGCGTAAGCGGTACGGGCAGATTCGGTGGAGATTACGGTGCCGAAACTTACTCGTCCGTCAGTTTTCTGTCCGACCCTTCCCCATGTGAGCCCATTTTCCGGCACTGACCAGCACAGACGAGAGCATCGCTCGTCTTCCGCCCCCCTCCCTTCCTGTCGTCGGGTGGGGTAGCTTTCACGGCGCTGTGCGGCCATGAGAAGCGGGGTGCGGGTTTGCGCGAGTTCACCAACCCTCCGTTGGCGTCGGCACCGCCGGTGGGCGGTCTGGCCGACGTCGTGTTCCGGCACGCCCAGGAGGACCCGCGGTACGTCGCGCTCGGCCGTAAGGACGAGGACGGCGAATGGCGGGACGTGACCGCCGGCGAGTTCCGCGACGAGGTCCTCGCCCTCGCCAAGGGGCTCCTCGCCCAGGGCATCCGCTTCGGCGACCGCGTCGCGATCATGTCGCGTACCCGTTACGAGTGGACGCTCTTCGACTTCGCCCTGTGGACGATCGGCGCCCAGGTCGTGCCGGTCTACCCGACCTCCTCGGCCGAGCAGTGTTTCTGGATGCTCTACGACTCGGAGTGCACCGCCGCGGTCGTCGAGCACGAGGACCACTCGATGACGATCGCCACCGTCATCGACCGCCTCCCCCGGCTGCGGCAGCTGTGGCAGCTGGACTCGGGCTGTGTGCAGGAGCTGTACGACGCCGGCGCCTCCCTCGAGGACGACGTGGTGCACCGGCACCGGGAGGCGGTCACGCCCGACTCGACCGCGACGATCATCTACACCTCCGGTACGACGGGCCGGCCCAAGGGCTGTGTCATCTCGCACGGCAACTTCATGTTCGAGGCGGACACCGTCATCGAGCGCTGGGAGCCGGTGTTCCACTCCAAGAAGGGCGACGAGGCGGCGACCCTGCTGTTCCTGCCCCTCGCGCATGTCTTCGGGCGGATGGTGCAGATCGCCGCGGTCCGCGGCAAGGTCCGCTTCGGCCACCAGCCCCAGCTGCACGCGGCCGCCCTGCTTCCCGACCTGGCCGCTTTCAAGCCCTCGTTCTTCCTGGCCGTGCCGTACATCTTCGAGAAGGTCTTCAACGCGGCCCGCCGCAAGGCGGAGCGGGAAGGCAGGGCCGGGCCGTTCGAGAAGGCCGTCGACGTGGCCGTGAACTACGCCGAGGCGGTCGAGGCGAAGGCGTGGGGCATCGGGCCCGGCCCTTCCGCGGGTCTGCGGATGCAGCACCAGCTGTTCGACAAGCTCGTCTACTCCAAGGTGCGCGCGGCGATGGGCGGGCGGGTGCGGCACGCCATGTCCGGCGGCTCGGCCATGGACCGCAGGCTGGGCCTGTTCTTCGCCGGCGCGGGCGTACAGATCTACGAGGGTTACGGCCTGACCGAGACGACGGCGGCCGCGACCGCCAACCCGCCCGGGCGCACCAGGTACGGCACGGTCGGCCAGGCCATCCCCGGCATGACCGTGCACATCGCGGACGACGGCGAGGTCTGGCTGCGCGGCGACAACGTGTTCCAGGGCTATCTCAACAACCCCAAGGCCACCGACCAGACCCTGCACGACGGCTGGCTGGCCACCGGTGACCTGGGGGCGCTGGACGAGGACGGTTACCTCACCATCACCGGCCGCAAGAAGGAGATCCTGGTCACCTCCGGCGGCAAGAGCGTCTCGCCCGGGCTGCTGGAGGAGCGGGTGCGTGACCATCCACTGGTCAACCAGTGCATCGTCGTCGGCAACGACCGGCCCTTCGTCGCCGCCCTGGTCACCCTCGACCAGGAGGCCGTCGAGCACTGGCTCCAGATGCGCGGCAAACCGCGGCTGACGCCGGTCGACCTGGTGCGCGACCCGGATCTGGAGGCGGAGGTGCGCCGGTCCGTCGTAGCGGCCAACACACTGGTCTCGAAGGCCGAGTCCATCCGCACCTTCCGTATCCTCGCCCAGCCCTTCACCGAGGAGCACGGGCTCCTGACCCCGTCACTGAAGCTGAAGCGCAAGGCCATCGAGAACGCCTACGCGGACGAGGTCGACGCGCTGTACCGCTCATGAGGTTCCCGGCGAATCCTCGGCGGTGTGGGGCGGCGGTGTGAGACGGCCTTCCGGCGGGTAGGCGACGACGGAATTCGGCGGTCAGGAATGCATCACGCGCCGTGATCGTTGAGGATGGAGTACGACTTTGACGGACAACCGAAGGATCAAGAGCTCGTGAGCAGCAAGGTCCCCCAGATCATCCTCAACAACGGCGTGGAGATGCCCCAGCTGGGCTTCGGTGTCTGGCAGGTTCCGGACGACGAGGCGGAGCAGGCGGTCTCCACCGCGCTGGAGGCCGGGTACCGCAGCATCGACACAGCGGCGATCTACGGCAACGAGGAGGGCACCGGCAAGGCCATCGCCTCCTCCGGCGTGCCCCGCAAGGACATCTTCGTCACCACCAAGCTCTGGAACAGCGACCAGGGGTACGACTCGACGCTCCGCGCGTTCGACGCCTCCCTGGACAAGCTCGGTCTGGACTACCTGGACCTGTACCTCATCCACTGGCCGCTGCCGTCCCGCGACGGTTACGTGGACTCGTACAAGGCGTTCGAGAAGCTCCTCGCGGACGGCCGGGTACGAGCGATCGGCGTGTCCAACTTCCTGCCGGAGCACCTGAAGCGGCTGGTCGGCGAGACGTCGGTGGTCCCGGCGGTCAACCAGATCGAGCTGCACCCGCATCTCCAGCAGCACGCCTCGCGCGAGGTCCACACGGAGCAGGGCATCGTCACCGAGGCCTGGTCTCCGCTCGGCCAGGGCAAGGGCCTCCTCGAGGTCCCGGCGATCGTGGCCATCGCCCGCAAGCACGAACGCACCCCGGCCCAGGTGGTGCTGCGCTGGCACCTCCAGCTCGGCAACGTCGTGATCCCGAAGTCGGTGACGCCGTCGCGGATCAAGGAGAACATCGACGTGTTCGACTTCAGCCTGGACACCGAGGACCTGGCGGCGATCAGCGCCCTCAACGAGGACCGGCGGATCGGTCCGGACCCGGCGACGTTCGACGTCGGCTGAGGTTCCCCCGCTCGTTTCGAGGGCGCCCCCGCTCGGGGGGCGCCCTCGACGCGTCGGATGGCTCGTCAGTTGGGCTGCCCGATCGGCCGTACGACGACGGTGTTGACGTCGACGCCCGCGGGTTGCCGGATGGCCCACACGACGGAGTCGGCGATCTGGTCGGCGGTCAGCAGGTGCCCGGGCGGCAGACTGCCGTAGCTGTCCCAGAACGGGGTCTCCACCCGGCCGGGGGCGACCAGCGTCACGCCGACCCCCCACTCGGTGACCTGGCGACGGGTGTTCTCCGCGAGTCCGGTCACCGCCCACTTCGTCGCCCCGTAGATGTTGCCCGGGGTGGGCACGAAGCCCGCGACACTGCCGATCAGCACGATCCGGCCCCGGGTCTCCTTCAGCGCGTCGATCGACGCCCGGATGAGGAGGGCGGGGCCGAGTACGTTGGTCAGCACCATGTCGGTCCACCCTGCCGGGTCGCCCTCGGCGACCGAGTCGTGGGTGGCGGTTCCCGCGTTGGCGACGACCGTGTCCAGTCGACCGTACTCCCCGAGCGTACGGTCGACCGCCGACCGCACGCGGTCGTGGTCGGCGGCGTTCCCCGCCACCGTCAGCAGTTCCTTCGGCTCCCCGAGTTCCGCGGCGAAGGCGCGCAGCCGCTCCTCTCGTCGGCCGGTGACGGTGACGCGGTACCCGGCGTCCAGCAACTGCCGTGCGACGGCGGCGCCGATGCCGCTGCCACCGCCGGTGATCAGTGCGACCGGAGAATCCGAAGTGCCCGATGCGCTGCTCATGATGTGGCCCCCATTGCGTCGGCTGCGTGTCCTGGCTGTGCGCGCCGGCTGCGTCGCGTCGCGACTCGCCGTGCGTCGCGCGGTACGCAGTCCACCACTTGGAGCGCTCTCCAAGTCAAGTGCCACCAGGCCGACTTGGCTCCGGGCCACGGCCTACCGGACGGGCTTCACCGCCGTGTGCACGGTGTGCGCCGCGAGCACGAACACGTCCGCCCTGCGCTGCACGCCACCCTCGTCCTGCGGGTCGAGCAGCCGGTCCACCGTGGCGCGGTCGTCGGGGTCCAGGGTGTCGCCGTAGACGTCCCGCAGCCGGGAAAGGGACGCGGCGATGTAGGCACGGGCCCGGTCGGAGGCGGGCGCCGGCAGGTCGAGCAGGAAGCTGCGGGTCCGTGCGTGCTTCAGACCGGCCGCGCCGAGCAGTGCCGCCCAGTTCTCGGTCTCGTCGACGGAGCCGGGCAGGTCGGACCTCATCCGCGCGAACCACTCCTCCTGCAGCGCGTCGAGCCGTGCCTCCAGACCGGGCCTCCCGAAGCCGAGCTCGCGGGGCAGGAACCGGGTCGGCAGACCGCCCTCCATGATCGCCAGCGTTCCGCCCGGCGCGAGGCGCTCCGCGAAGGCGGCCAGGGCGGCGCGCTGGTCGCCCAGGTGGTGCAGACTGCGGCCGGCCCACAACAGGTCGGCCGGGTAGTCCAACTCGGCAAGTGCATCGGGCAGTTCACCGACCAGAGTGCCGAAACGGTCGCCGTACCCGAGCCGCTCGGCGCGCCGGCGTGCCCGCTCCAGCAGCGGAGCGGAGCCGTCGGCCGCCACGACCCGCGCACCCGGGAACGTCTCGGCGAACAGACAGGAGACGACTCCGGGGCCACTGCCCACGTCCACGATCAGGCCCGGCTCGGTGACCTCCTTCCCGAGCCAGGACAGGGCCCGCTCGTACAGAGGCGTGAACAGTTCGGCCTGCGCTTCGAGGTGCGGGGCCATATCGGCCCAGTCGATGTCGGTGCCGTGACCATGGCCATGCCCATGCGGATGGGTCTGCGTATGGCCTGGGGCATGGCCATGCCCCTGAGTGTGCTGGTCGCCGTGGGATTCCTGCGGGTGGTGCGCCATGGTGTCAGCCTCTCGTCCGGTGTGCCGTAAGCGTGCGCCGACGCACCGGCCCGGTGCCACCTTTGTTGCCGGTGCGGCAAAAAGCAGGTTGCTCACGGCAAGCCGGATCACGTCTGTCCGGCCGCCCTTTCGAGCCGGGGCGGCCGGACAGGAACCGCTGGGCGGTGGGGTTCGCCATCCGCCGGGGGCCGGCCCGGCCACGCGGGCCTGATCGCCGGCCCCGGCGGATCACCGTCGTCTCACCTCACTGCCGAGCGGACCCGCCCACCGGCCTACAGCGGCGGGTACGCGTTCTGCATCAGCTGCTGGAACTGGGCCGAGAACCAGCGCCCGGACAGCGGCGCGTTCGGCAGGGCTCCCGACAGGTTGTTGTTGTTGCGGGGGTTGCCCGTGTACGTCGGGTCGCACATCCGGTCGAAGCCCTTGCCCTCGTCGTTCGCGATGGCGGAGCTGGAACCGTCGGACTCACCCGGCGGCTTCATCCACACATACGCGTCGATCCCGGTGGCCGGAGCCGCCTTGGGACGCTCACCGAGGCCGGCGCCGGACTGGTTGCACCAGTTGCCGATGTGGATACGGCGGTCGTAGCGGCCGCCGTCGACGTAGGTGTCCACGCTGGTCGTGGCACCCGGACCGGCGGGCCGGGCGGTGCCGCCCCAACCGTTGCGGGAGGTGTCGATCAGCATGCCGATGTCCGACTTGAAGCCGGAGCTGACCAGCTGGTTTCGGAACGCCTGGGCGTACGACTGCTCGTCGACGTACCGGTTCCAGTCCACCCATTTGGACTCACGGACCGACTTGCCGGCCACGGAGTCGTTGATGGTGAAGTTGTTCTCCTTGAGGGCGCTGTAGTTCGCCGTGTTGGTGATGAAGCCGTGCACGTCGTCGACGGTCGCGCCTTCGGCGGTGGCCGCCTGGTAGAAGAGCTGGGCTGAGGGGGCGAAGTTGTCGTCCCAGCCGAGCCAGCCGTGGTGACCGGCGTCGATGTAGTTGTAGACGTTGGGGATCGCGCCCAGCTTGTTCAGCGCGTAGCCGACGCCCTTCACATAGTTGCCGTTGGCCTTCATGGTGTCGCAGGCCGCGGTGGCGGTGGCCCGGCTGCCGGTGTTGGTGACCAGGTTGGGCAGCGAGTCGATCTCGATGGTGGTGACGATCCGCAGACCGGCGTACTTGCTGTCGGCGAGGATCGTCGCGATCGGGTCGATGAACTGCGTCTTGTACTTGTCGATCTCCGTCGGGCCGAGCTCGCCGTTGGAGGCGAGGGCCGCGCAGTCACGTCCGGGGAGGTCATAGACGACCAGCTGGACGACTTCCTCGCCGCTGCCCTTCTGGGCGAGGGCCGCGTCCAGGTGGGCGCGCAGGCCCATGCCGCCGTTCGCACCGTTGATGGCGGCGATGCGGTCGAGCCAGACGCCGGTGGGCTGGTTGGAGATACGGCTGCCGCCCGTCTCGGCGGCGGCCTTCGCCGACCATTCGGGGTTCACGTACACCTTGGCGCCCACGTAGGGGTTGTCGACCTTGGTGGACGGGGTGCCGGGGCCCGTCGGGGTGCCGGGGTCGGTCGGGGTGCCGGTGCCACTGTCGACGTTGCAGGTCACTCCGTCGAGCGTGAACGCGGTCGGGATCGCGTTGGTGCCGGTGTAGGTGCCCTGGAATCCGAAGCTGACCGAACCCCCGGTCGCCAGCGTCCCGTTGTAGGTCTCGTTGTTGGCGGTGACGGCCGTGCCGGACTGGGTGACCTTCGCGTTCCACGCGTTGGTCACCTTCTGAGTGCCGACGTACGCCCATTTCACCGACCAACTCGACTTCGCGGCCGAGTTGTTGGTCACGGTGACGGCGGTGGTGAAGCCGGTGCCCCAGTCGTTCTGCACCTTGTAGTCGACGCTGCACGGGATGGCGGCGATGCCGGAATCGCCGGGGACGACGGCGAGCGCCGTCCCGGAGGCACCGGCTACCAGCGCCAGCGCGGCGAGTACCGCTGTTCTGCTACGGCTCATGAGTGCGGGTTTCCTTCTCGGTTGCGGGTGTGGTCCGTTGCTTCCGTTGCTCTTTCCGGTGGTTCGGTCCGGTGGGGCCGTCCGGTGGTCCGGTCCGGCTGTCCGGTGGCGCCTATCCGTCGAGTGCGCGCAGGTGGTCGCGCAGGCCGGTGCCGTACGCGGTGGGCGTCCCGTCGTAGCTGGAGATCAGGGACGGACCGGTGGAGCAGTCCCAGGTGTTCCAGGTCCAGCCCAGGTACGACAGGCCGCGGTCGTCGAACCACTTCATGACCTGATCGACGAAGCCGTGCGAGCAGGTGTTCTCCCCGATCTCTCCGGCCACGAGCGGCACTTGGGCCGCCACCGGGGCCAGGCTGGAGTTCCAGCAGCTCTCGTTGGCGCAGGTGTTGAAGTTGTAGACGTGGTACGCGGCGGCGAGATTGCCGGTCGGGTCGGTGGGCCGGTACGTCAGCCACTGGCTCAGGTCGTTGGAGTACGCGAGCCCGCCGGCCAGGATCACGTTCCTGGCGCCGGTCGCGCGTACGGAGTCGACGAGATCCTGCATGCCGGCGACCTCGTACCCGATGCCGGGACAGGTGCCGCCGTCCCGCCAGCACTGCCACGCCTGGGTGGTCGTGGAGGTGGCGCGGTCCGGGTAGGGCTCGTTGAACAGGTCGAACACGACGGCCTGGTCGTTCTTGAAGGTGTTGGCCACCGAGGTCCAGAACGACGGGGTGTACTGCATGTCGGGCATGGGCTTCTGGCAGCCGGCGTGCACATCCGAGCACCCGGCCGAGTTTCCGGTGTACTGCCCGTAGTTCCAGTGCAGTTCGACGATCGGCGTCATGCCGTGCGCCTCGATGCGGCTTACCAGATCCTTGACGGCGTTGACGTAATTGGTACCGCCGTACGCGGAGTTGATGTTCGACAGGCCCAGCCAGCACTCCTCGTTGAGCGGGATGCGGACGGTGTCGACCTTCCAGTCGGCGATCGCCTTGACCGCGGCGTCGTCGACCGGCCCGTCCCAGATACCGCGCCCCTGGACGCACATGAACTCGCCGCCGGAGCGGTTCACGCCGAGCAGACGGCGCGTCTTGCCGCCGGCGTCCACGAGCTTGTTTCCGGAGACGTGCAGCGCGGGGGGCTGGTCACCGGTGTCCGGTGGGTCCGTGGTGGGTGGCGTGGTCGGGGTGGGTGTGGGGGTGGGCTGGGTGTCGGCGTTGCAGGTCGTTCCGTTGAGCCTGAACGTCGTCGGCACGGCGTTCGTCGCCGACGCGGAGGCGATGAAGCCCGCGCTGACGCTCGCGCCGGTGCCGAGGGAGCCGTTCCAGCTCTCGTTCGCGGCGGTGACGGTCGTACCGGACTGGGACCACTTGGCGCTCCAGCCCTGGGTGACTTTCTGGCCGTTCGCGAAATCGAAGGTCAGGTTCCAACTGCTCACCGGCGACGCGTTGTTGGTGATCTTCACGGCACCCTGGAAGCCGGCGTCCCATCGGCCGGTGACCGAGTACTCCACCGTGCACGCGGGCGCGGCTCCCTGGGCCGTGACGACCGGTAACAGGGCACCCGCAACGAGGGCGACCGTGCCGGCGACGGCTGAAAGTACTGAACGCGGGGGGTGTCGCATGAGCGACTCCTTGCAGATCAGGCGCGTCGTGACGGACGCGTCGACTGATGGAATCGCTCCCACTGGTGTCTCGAAGCTAGCGCCATGTGCCGGCGAAGAACAGAGGCGACGCTGACTTTCCCTCAACCTCCGTCGTCGAATCTTTTCGACTCTTCAAGCACCTTGACCGCTCTCACCCCCATCCCCACTATGGGAGCGCTCCCACTGGTTCAAGGCTTGTTGCTCCTCCCCCACATCTCCGAGCCGCAAGGAGGAACCAGCACCATGGATCCCTCACGCAGACGTCGCGGGGCGCGGCGCCTGTGGACCGCCGCCGTGGCGGCCCTCGCGCTTCCCCTCGCCATGCTGAGCACGAGTTCGACTCCCGCCCAGGCGGCCGCACTTCAGTGCAGCGTGGACTACAAGACCAATGACTGGGGTTCAGGGTTCACCGCGGACCTGACCCTTACCAACCGCGGTACCGACCCGATCAGCGGCTGGGCCCTGACGTACACGTACGCGGGCAACCAGAAGCTGACGAACGGATGGAACGGCAGCTGGTCGCAGTCCGGTCAGCAGATCACCGTGAACAACGCCTCGTACAACGGGACGGTCGCCGCGGGCGCGGCGGTCAGCACGGGTGCGCAGTTCACCTACAGCGGGACCAACGCCGCGCCCGCGAGCTTCGCGGTCAACGGCACCACCTGCGCCGGCGCGCACCAGCCGCCGGTCACCGTGCTGACCAGCCCGGCCGCGGGCGCCGTCTACACGCAGGGGGACGCGGTGCCGCTCGCGGCGACCGCGGCGGCCGCCGACAGCGCGACCATCAGCAAGATCGAGTTCTATGACGACACGACCCTGCTGGGCACGGACACGAGCTCGCCGTACACCCTGTCCGCCTCTGGGTTGTCCGTGGGCAGTCACTCCCTGGTCGCCAAGGCCTACGACAGCCTGGGCGCGTCGGCGTCGTCGACCCCCGTCGGCATCACGGTCGCCTCGGGACCGGCCGTGGTCGCCTCCGCGAACCAACTGGCCGTGCAGCAGGGCAGGACGGGCACCTACTCGCTGAAGCTGTCGACCCAGCCGTCGGCGAACGTGACCGTCACGACCGCCCGCACCACAGGCAACACGGGCCTGACGGTGACGGGCGGCGCGAGCCTCACCTTCACCCCGTCGAACTGGAGCACCGCCCAGAACGTGACCATCACGGCCAACGCCTCCGGCACGGGCGCGGCGACCTTCGAGTCGACGGCGACCGGGCACGCGAAGGCATCGGTCACGGCCACCGAGATCGCGGGCACCAAGGCGTACGACGCCCGGTTCCTCGACCTCTACGGCAAGATCACCAACCCGGCGAACGGCTACTTCTCCCCCGAGGGCATCCCGTACCACTCGGTCGAGACGCTCATCGTCGAGGCTCCGGACCAGGGGCACGAGACGACGTCCGAGGCCTACAGCTACCTCCTCTGGCTGCAGGCGATGTACGGGAAGATCACCGGCGACTGGACCAAGTTCAACGGCGCCTGGGACATCATGGAGAAGTACATGATCCCCACCCACGCCGACCAGCCGACGAACTCGTTCTACAACGCGTCGAAGCCGGCGACGTACGCGCCCGAGCTGGACACCCCGAACGAGTATCCGGCGAAGCTGGACACCGGTGTGTCCGTGGGACCGGATCCCATAGCCGGTGAACTGAAGACCGCGTACGGCACGGACGACGTCTACGGCATGCACTGGCTGCAGGACGTCGACAACACCTACGGCTACGGCAACGCGCCCGGCAAGTGCGAGGCCGGCCCGACGGACACCGGTCCGTCGTACATCAACACCTTCCAGCGCGGCTCGCAGGAGTCGGTGTGGGAGACGGTGCCACAGCCGACCTGCGACGCCTTCAAGTACGGCGGCACGAACGGGTACCTGGACCTGTTCACCGGCGACTCCTCCTACGCCAAGCAGTGGAAGTACACCGACGCCCCCGACGCCGACGCACGGGTCGTCCAGGCCGCGTACTGGGCGGACATCTGGGCCAAGGCCCAGGGCAAGGGCGGTGACGTGTCCGCGGCTGTCGGCAAGGCCGCGAAGATGGGCGACTACCTGCGCTACGCGATGTACGACAAGTACTTCAAGAAGATCGGCAACTGCGTCGGACCGACCGCCTGCCCGGCCGGCACCGGCAAGGACGCCTCGCACTACCTGCTGTCCTGGTACTACGCCTGGGGCGGCGCGACGGACACCAGCGCCGGCTGGGCCTGGCGCATCGGATCCAGCCACACCCACGGCGGCTACCAGAACCCCCTGGCCGCCTACGCGCTCAGCAGTTACGCCGACCTGAAGCCCAAGTCGGCGACCGGACAGGCGGACTGGGCCAAATCCCTCGGTCGGCAGCTGGAGTTCTACCGCTGGCTGCAGTCCAGCGAGGGCGCCATCGCGGGCGGGGCGACGAACAGCTGGGCGGGCCGCTACGCGACTCCCCCGGCCGGCACGTCGACCTTCTACGGCATGTACTACGACCAGCAGCCCGTCTACCACGACCCGCCGTCCAACCAGTGGTTCGGCTTCCAGGCGTGGTCGATGGAGCGGGTCGCCGAGTACTACCAGCAGACGGGGAACGCGAGCGCCAAGGCGGTCCTCGACAAGTGGGTCGACTGGGCGCTGTCCAAGACCACCATCAACCCGGACGGCACCTTCCGGATCCCTTCCACCCTCCAGTGGTCGGGCCAGCCCGACACCTGGAACGCGTCGACTCCGGGAGCCAACACGGGACTTCACGTCACCGTCGCGGACTACACCAACGACGTCGGGGTGGCCGCCGCGTACGCCAAGACCCTGACGTACTACGCCGCCAAGTCCGGTGACACGGAGGCGAAGACGACCGCCAAGGCGCTCCTGGACGGGATGTGGGCCAACAACCAGGACGCCCTCGGCATCGCGGTCCCGGAGACCCGCGCCGACTACAACCGCTTCGACGACGGCGTGTACGTCCCGAGCGGCTTCAGCGGCAAGATGCCCAACGGTGACACGATCAACTCCTCCTCGACCTTCGCCTCGCTGCGCTCGTTCTACAGGAACGACCCGGCCTGGTCGAAGATCGAGAGCTATCTCGCGGGCGGAGCCGCGCCCGTCTTCACGTACCACCGGTTCTGGGCCCAGGCGGACATCGCCCTGGCCATGGGCTCGTACGCGGAGCTTCTCGAATAAACCCCGCTGAGCGCTCCGCGGGTCGGCGGTGTTCGTCTGCGGGCCGGATGTCGCCGGTCGCACAGTTCCCCGCGCTCCTGGTCGCCCTTCGGGGCTCCGGGGCACGGGGTGGCACCGCCTTCTCGCGGAACCGCTCGAGGCTTCGCGTACGTGGCCCCGTCACCGGACGACGGGGCCCTGGCCGGGCGGCCCCCACCCGCACTGGGGGCCGCCCGGCAGTCGCACGTCCCCGCCCCCCGCACCACCATCCCCCCGCACCCATGGCTTCGCGAGGAAGGACCCCCACCGTGCGAAGAACCCGGATCCTCACGGCCGTACTGGCGCTCGCCGCCGGCCTGATCGCGGGCAGCCCGCCCGTGCTGGCCGCCGACGGCAGCCCGAGGACGACACTGGCCGCAGAGTCGTACACCTGGAAGAACGCCCGGATCGACGGCGGCGGCTTCGTGCCCGGCATCGTCTTCAACCGCAAGGAGAAGAACCTCGCCTACGCCCGCACCGACATCGGCGGCGCGTACCGCTGGCAGGAGTCCGGCAAGACCTGGACTCCGCTGCTGGACTCGGTCGGCTGGGCGGACTGGGGGCACACGGGCGTGGTGAGCCTGGCCTCCGACTCCGTCGACCCGAACAAGGTGTACGCGGCGGTCGGCACCTACACCAACAGCTGGGACCCGGGCAACGGGGCCGTGCTGCGCTCCGCCGACCGGGGCGCGAGCTGGCAGAAGACGGATCTGCCCTTCAAGCTGGGCGGCAACATGCCCGGCCGCGGGATGGGCGAGCGCCTCGCGGTCGACCCGAACAGGAACAGCGTGCTGTATCTGGGCGCACCGAGCGGGAAGGGCCTGTGGCGGTCGACGGACTCGGGTGTCACCTGGTCGCAGGTGACGAACTTCCCGAACGTCGGCAACTACCAGCAGGATCCGACCGACACGAGCGGGTACGCCTCCGACAACCAGGGAATCGTGTGGGTCACGTTCGACGAATCCACGGGGACGTCCGGCGCCGCGACGAAGACGGTCTACGTCGGCGTGGCGGACAAGGACAACGCGGTGTACCGCTCGACGGACGCGGGCGCGACGTGGACACGGCTGGCCGGACAGCCGACGGGGTATCTGGCGCACAAGGGCGTGCTGGACAGCGTCAACGGCTACCTGTACCTCGCGTACAGCGACAGGGGCGGCCCGTACGACGGCGGCAAGGGCCGGCTGTGGCGGTACGCGACGGCCACCGGCACCTGGACGGACATCAGCCCGGTGGCGGAGGCCGACACCTACTACGGCTTCAGCGGGCTGACCGTCGACCGTCAGAAGCCCGGCACCGTCATGGCCACCGCGTACAGTTCCTGGTGGCCGGACACCCAGATCTTCCGCTCGACGGACAGCGGCGGCACCTGGACGAAGGCGTGGGACTACACCTCGTATCCCACCCGTGCGAACCGGTACACGATGGACGTCTCGTCCTCGCCCTGGCTGACCTGGGGCGCGAACCCGTCGCCTCCGGAGCAGACGCCCAAACTCGGTTGGATGACCGAGTCGTTGGAGATCGACCCGTTCAACTCCAGCCGCATGATGTACGGCACCGGCGCGACGATCTACGGCACGGAGAACCTGGCCGCCTGGGACAGCGGGGGCCAGTTCACCATCAGGCCGATGGTGCAGGGGCTGGAGGAGACCGCGGTTCTGGACATCGCCTCTCCGCCGTCCGGCGCTCCGCTGCTCAGCGCGCTGGGCGACATCGGCGGCTTCCGCCACACGGACCTGACGAAGGTGCCGTCGATGATGTTCACCGCCCCGAACCTCACGACGACGACGAGCCTGGACTACGCCGAGACGAACCCGAACACCGTGGTCCGGGTCGGGAACCTCGACTCGGGACCGCATGTGGCGTTCTCGACTGACAACGGCGCCAACTGGTTCGCGGGGACGGACCCTTCGGGGGTCAGCGGTGGCGGGACGGTGGCCTCGGCGGCTGACGGCAGCCGCTTCGTGTGGAGCCCGGCGGGCACCGGCGTGCAGTACACCACCGGTTTCGGTACCTCGTGGCAGGCGTCGAGCGGGATCCCGTCCGGTGCGGTCGTCGAGTCCGACCGGGTCGACCCCAAGACCTTCTACGGGTTCAAGTCGGGTAAGTTCTACGTGAGTTCGGACGGCGGAGCGACCTTCACCGGTTCCGCGGCGACCGGTCTGCCGAGCGGGGACAGCGTGCGGTTCAAGGCGCTGCCGGGCACGAAGGGCGACGTCTGGCTGGCGGGCGGGGCGAGTGACGGGGCGTACGGGCTCTGGCACTCCACCGACTCCGGGGCGACCTTCACGAAGCTGCCGGGCGTCGAGCAGGCCGACACGATCGGGTTCGGCAAGGCGGCTACGGGAGCGTCGTACCAGACCCTGTACACCAGCGCGAAGATCGCCGGGGTCCGCGGCATCTTCCGTTCGACGGACAAGGGCGCGACCTGGACCCGCGTCAACGACGACGCCCATCAGTGGGGTTGGACGGGCGCGGCGATCACGGGCGACCCGAGGGTGTACGGGCGGGTGTACGTCTCGACGAACGGCCGGGGTGTCGTCTACGGCGACACCTCCGACGCGAGCGGCGGGGACGGAGGCGGGGGAACCGACCCCACGCCGCCCACCCCGACGGGCGCCTGCGCGGTGACGTACACGATCACCAACCAGTGGTCGGGCGGCTTCCAGGCGGACGTCAGGCTCGCCAACACCGGCACGAGCGCCTGGTCCGGCTGGAGCCTCGCCTGGGCCTTCCCGAGCGGCCAGACCGTCTCCCAGCTGTGGAACGCCGACTACACCCAGTCGGGTTCGACGGTGACGGCGAGGAACGTCGGCTGGAACGCCAACGTGGCGGCCGGCTCGTCCGTGAGCTTCGGCTTCACGGGGAGTTGGTCGGGGTCGAACCCGAAGCCGAGCGCGTTCAGGCTGGGTGATCGGAGCTGCACCGTGGGGTGAGCCCGGCCCCGGCCAACCGGATGGTCCCGTTCAGCACCACCGCCCGTTTTCTCGCTCATACGATCGATCCTGCCTCCACCGGGAGGCAGGATCGTGGGGAGTGGAACATGGGAGTGTCCAGACGTGCCCTGCTGGGCTATTCGGGTTCGGCGGCGGCAGGCGCGGTCATCGCGTCCGCCGGCCCGGCCCAGGCCGAGGGGGCCGAAGTCGCCGAACAGGCCTCCGAGTCGACCCCGGAGTGGATAGGAGGCGCCGAGTTCCGCGGTACCACCCCGCCGGGCCCGGAGGATGGCCACATCATCGCGTCCTTCAGCATCGACCTGATGTCCTCGCCGACGGCGCAGGACGTCACCGCGCTGGATGTCGCCAACGCCATCAACGCGCTGATCACCTCCCGCGGTTGGCCCGCCATGCAGTTCTACGGGACCGTGCGCAAGGCCCTGAACTGACCGGCCGTACGACGCGAGGAGGCCCCGTCCCCTTGAATTCGCCCTTCGGGCGGGGCCTCCTCGCGCCCTGTCAGGGGGTGTAGACCGTCGGCCTGGGCGCCGTCGCCATCCCGTTGCCGAGGAAGTAACTCGGGTGCGGGGGCTGGTTGTAGGCGGTGTTCTGCCAGGCCAGTCCCGTGCGGTACATCGTGTCGTGGAGCAGCGTCGTGATGCGTGTCGTCGTCTCGTACGGCGTCGAGTAGACGCGCAGGGCCGTGTTGTCGCTGGTCGGCCAGATGACCTCCTCGCGCCAGTCGCCGAGGATGTCGCCGGACAGCGACGGGGTGGCCTTGGTGCCGTTGTCGGAGTGGACGCCCGAGCCGGTCAGCAGCCGGGTGTCCGAGGACGGGCCGTACTTGTCGATGTGGGTGCCGTCGAGGAGCTCGCGGACGGGGTCGGCGTCCCACCAGGAGAGGAAGTTGACGGAGGACGGTTCCCGGCCCTTCGTCGCGCCCGCCTCGTCCCGGATCGAGCTGTCGGAGGCCGACCAGACCTCGGCGCCGTCGTTGCCCGCCCAGATGTCACCGGCGACTCCGCGGCCGTTGTCGCAGCAGGCCGCGAGCTGCCAGTCGACCGCCCCTGTGGCCGGGTCGATGTACAGCTCGGCGGGCTGGCCCGTCCCCTCCGAGACCTTGAAGTACTCGAGGCCGGCGTGCGACGGGTCGAGGTCGCCGAGGTGCTGGGCGTCGCCGTGTCCCGTCTTCGTCGTCCACAGGCCGCTGCCGTTGTCGTCGACCGCCATCGCGCCGTAGACGATCTCGTCCTTGCCGTCGCCGTCGACGTCCCCGACGGACAGGCTGTGCGAGCCCTGGCCGTCGTAGCCCTTGCCGGTGTTGGTGGAGGAGTTGGTGTCGAAGGTCCAGCGGCGGGTGAAGGCGCCGCCCCGCCAGTCCCAGGCGGCGATCACCGTGCGCGTGTAGTAGCCGCGCGCCATGATCAGGGAGGGACGGGAACCGTCCAGGTAGGCGGTGCCCGCGAGGAAGCGGTCGACGCGGTTGCCGTAGGAGTCGCCCCAGGACGAGACCGTGCCGCGGGCCGGGACGTAGTCGACGGACTGCATCGCCTTGCCGCTCTGGCCGTTGAACATGGTCAGGTACTCGGGGCCTGACAGTACGTAGCCGCTGGAGTTGCGGTGGTCGGCGGTGGAACTGCCGATCACCGCTCCTGTGCCGTCCACCGTGCCGTCAGCGGTCTTCATGGCGATCTCGGCCCTGCCGTCGCCGTCGTAGTCGTACACCTGGAACTGCGTGTAGTGGGCGCCGGAGCGGATGTTGCGGCCGAGGTCGACACGCCACAGGCGGGTGCCGTCGAGCTTGACGCCGTCGACGATCGTGTTGCCGGTGTATCCCGACTGGGAGTTGTCCTTCGCGTTCGTCGGCTGCCACTTCAGGACGATGTCCAGGGCGCCGTCGCCGTCCAGGTCGCCGACGGAGGCGTCGTTGGCCTCGTAGGTGTAGGCGACACCGTCCGGGGTCGTGCCGCCGGCCGGCGGGGTGAGGGGCACGTCCTTGTATCCGGTGCGGAACTGGACCGCGTGGACGGAGTCGGCCTGTTCGACGCCGTTCACGAGGGCGCGGACCGTGTAGTCGGCCTGCGCCGGGGCGCCGGAGTGGAAGTAGTTCGTCGAGCCGGTGACCGGGGCCGGGTTGACCTTCGTGCCGGCCCGGTAGACGTTGAAGGAGACGCTGTCGGGGTCGGTGCCGAGCCAGCGCCAGCTGACCAGGTTGCCGCTGTCGGTGTGCACGCTGACGACGCCCCGGTCGAGGGCCTCCACCTGGCGGGCGGTTGCGGCGACGGGGGCCGCTCCCGCGCGAGTGAGGCCGAGCGTGAGGGACGTGCCGGTGCCGAGCGCGGTCGGTCCGGCGCCGACCAGGGCCGTGACGGCGGCCAGCGCGGAGAGGACGGCCCTTCGCCTGCGGCGCTTGCGCGGAGGGGGATCCGCGTGCGGGTGAGGCTCCGGGTGCGGACGGGTATGCGGGTGCGGTTGCGGGTGCTGCACGGGACGTACCTCCTGGGAGGGACGGATGTGTTCCGCCTCTCAGTTGCCGCCGCGGACAGGCGAGTTGCCGTACAGCGCGGCCAGTTCTGTCACCGTCCGGGCGATCCGCTCACGCAGTTCCGGCGGCTGGAGCACCTCGATGTCCGCGCCCAGGCGCAGGAATTCGGCGTGGGCGTGCTCGACGGACTCGATGGGGACCCTGGCCACCGTCCAGCCGTCCGGCCCGGCGGGTCCGTCTTGTCGCACCGCACGGGCGAGGGCCACCCCCGGCGCCAGTCGCACCACCGCCTCCGCCCTGTCCTGGTACAACCGCTGGTGGAAACCCCGTTGGTACGCCGTCCAGTGGGCGGCCAGGTCGAAGTCGTCGGGCCGGGTGAACCCCTCGTCGGAAGAGGCGAGTTCGAGGATCTGGTCGACGCGGAAGGTACGCGGGCCGGGGCCGGCGACGACGTACCAGCGTCCCGCCTTCAGGACCAGGCCGTAGGGCTCGAGCCGGCGTTCGACGTCGGTGGGCTCCCGCCAGCGGCGGTATTCGATGTGCAGGATCTTGTTGTTCCACACCGCGTCGGCGACCGCCGGCAGATACGGCACCTCGTCAGTCCCCGCGTCCGTGTACCAGCCGGGCGCGTCCAGGTGGAAGCGGCCGCTGATCCGGTCCGCGTGCACCCTGAGTTCCGGCGGCAGCGCGGCACGCACCTTGAGCTGCGCGGCGGCGAGGACCGGACCGAGGCCCAGTTGGGCGGCGGGACCGGGGACCCCGGCGAGGAACAAGGCCTCCGCCTCGTCGGCGGTCAGGCCCGTCAGGCGGGTGCGGTATCCGTCGAGCAGGCGGTAGCCGCCGGCATGACCGGCGTCGCCGTACAGCGGGACGCCCGCCGCGCCCAGTGCCTCCACATCCCGGTAGACGGTACGCACCGACACCTCCAGCTCCTCCGCGAGCTGGGCGGCGGTCATCCGGCCCCGGGTCTGGAGCAGCAGCAGGATCGACACGAGTCGGCTGGACTTCACTGACACAGGATGTCAGTGAAGTCGGCCTAGCGTCCTGCCCATGACCTCTGTTTCCCACGATCCTCGTCGTCCCCCCGCCCTCTCCTCCACCTCCTCCTCCATGCCCCCGTTCGCGGAGAAGCTGCTGACGGTGCACCCGCCGATCGAGGTGGCGGGACGGTGGATCAAGCGCTACCACGTCACCTCCGACCCGGCGGGCATCGCACCAGAGGTGCAGCGGGCGGCGTACGCGATCCTTCCCGAGCTGCTGCCGGCGCCGGACGGGACGCCGCCCGCCACCTTCGTCGTACTGCACCGGGGTGGCGACGACGGCGCCTACCTCAACGCCTACAGCTGGGTGTGGGACAACGTCCTGCACTTCCGGGGCGCGGCCGCGGGCCAGCCGGTGCTCGACTGCCCGGACGGCGACCCGAGCCACTTCGTCACGACCGACCGGCCCTGGATCGGCTGCGTCTGGGAGCTGCCGCCGATCCTGCACGAACGGGACGCGTGGGTACGGCACGTACTGGCCCGCCGCGCTCCCGAAGTCCCCGATGTCGATGCCTACTTGACCGATTCCCTGGCCGAGGGAACGACGGGAGACCGCTCATGAGCAGCGCGCACGACTTCGACTTCCTCCACGGTGCGTGGGAGGTCCGCCACCGTCGGCGCACCGAGTTCCTCGACCCCGACAGCGACTGGGAGGAGTTCCCGTCCACGGCCCGCTGCCGGCCGCTGTTCGACGGGGCCGCGAACATCGACGAGATCGACATGCCGCACCTCGGCACGAAGGGGCTGACGCTGAGGCTCTTCGACCCGGAGAGCGGTCAGTGGTCGCTGAACTGGTCGTCCAGCAGGAGCGGAAGGCTGTTCCCACCGGTGATCGGCAGTTTCGGCGACGCCGACGAACAGCACGGCGGCCGACGCGACCGCGGTGAGTTCTATGGCGACGACACGCACGACGGCAAGGACGTGCGGGCCCGGTTCGTCTGGTCGGGGGTGTGCGACACCTCCGCCCGCTGGGAGCAGGCCTTCTCACTGGACGACGGGGAGACCTGGCTGACCAACTGGATCATGGACTTCACTCGCCCGGAAGCGGACCGGGAACCGGTTTCCGGAACGCCCTCAGGGTGAACGCGGGGTCCGGGCGGGGCCGGTCCTGGTCGGGCAGGGCCGCGAGGCGGTCGGCGAAGTCGTCGGCCAGGGGGTCACCGGGCGGCAGCGTGACGAACCAGCCGCGCCGCAGGTCGGTGACGGCCCGGCGCGGGCTGCGGCCCTGGCCCCGCCCGGCGAAACCGGCCCGCCCGGCCGGGACCAGCCCGGCTTCCACGGCGTACGCCTCCACCAGCGCCGCGGTGTCGGAGGCCGGCCGGTGCGGGCGCGCGGACAGCACGACATCGATGTCGCTGCCCACGTTGTGGGAGGCGCCCTTGTCGACGGTGGTGACGTACACGCCGCCGGGCCGCAGCACCCGGGCGCACTCGGCGACGATCCGCCGCGCGTCCGCGGCGTCCTCGACGAGGTGCAACAGCCACACGCTGCTCACTGCGTCGAACTCCCCTTCCCGGAAGGGGAGTCGGCGGCCGTCGGCGAGGATGACCGCTCCGGGCAGCCGGGCGGCGGCATGCCGGGCCATGGCGGGCGACCGGTCCAGGCCCGTCACCCGCAGTCCGGGCCGGCCGGCCACCAGGCGCCGGGTGACGATGCCCGTGCCGCAGGCCACGTCCAGCAGGCCGCGTGCCCGGTCCGGCACGAGACCGAGGACGCCCTCCGCGGCAGCCGCCGCCCTGGGCTCGCCGCCGCGCCAGGCGTCGTAGCGTTCGGCTTCCTCGTCGTAGTCCAGCACCCGCGCTCCCCGTTCCTCGACCGCCGCACCCCTGCTCGTACAGTTCCGCGTCGCCCGTGCGGTCCGCCCCGCCCGTGCGGTCCGCCCCGCGCGTGCGGCCCGCCCCGCCCGTACCGTCCTCCCCCTCCCCCTCCCTCTCCGTCCGACGAGTAGGCGCGGGTCGGCGCGGGCGTCAGCGCGCCCCGTGCGCGGGGGCCACGGCCTCCACCCGGCGGGCGAGTTCCACGTCGAGGTCGGTGACGGCGTCGCCCGCGCTGTGGGTGTTCACGGCGAGGGCCACCGAGTGGTAGCCGAGGGTGAGCTCCGAGTGGTGATTCAGCTCCTCCTGGATCCGCGCCACGTGGACGACCAGGGAGGTCGCGGCGAAGTGGGAGTCGAGCCGGTAGGAGCGGGTGAGGCGGCCGTCGTCCAGGGACCAGCCGGGCAGCTCGGACAGTCGCTCCTCGATCTCCTTTTGCGACAGCGGTTCGACGGCCATGGCACGGCTCCCTTCCTGGTGTCGCGTACCTGTCCAGCGTGCCACAGGAAAGCCGTGGCGGCCCTGGTCAGAAGGGTTCCGTCCGGCTCAGTCGCGGAGGAGTTCGGCGGCCAGGTCGTCCGCCAGCGCGGCGATCACGGCCCGGCCCTCCACCTGCTCCAGCCACTCGTGCGGGAGCCCGGCGTCGCCGTGCCGCGCGCCCAGGATGTTGCCGCAGATGGAGCCCGTGGAGTCGCTGTCGCCGGAGTGGTTCACGGACAGGAGCAGCGCGTCCTCGGCCCGGTGTGCGGCCAGAGCCGCGTAGACCCCGATGGCGAGGGCCTCCTCGGCGACCCAGCCGGCACCCAGTGTCTCCACCTTCTCGGGGCTCGGGTCGCCCTCGGCCGCCAGGTCCAGAGCCTGGTTGAGGGCGGCCGAGGTCTCCTCGTGGCCGGGGTGGCGGCCGAGCAGCCGCAGGGTGCGCAGGGCCGCGGCCTCGACGGACTCCCCCCGCATCAGGTACGCCACGATCGCGGCCAGCGCCCCGGCCGCGTAGTAGCCGGTCGGGTGGCCGTGGGTCGTCTGGGCGCAGCGGGCCGCCATGGCGAAGGCGTGGTCGGCGCGGGAGTGGGCGAGACCGAAGGGCGCGGAGCGCATCACGGTGCCGCAGCCCTTGGAGCCGGGGTTGACCGGCCCGGGCGCGCCGCGCAGCTCGGCCCAGGGGTCGGGAACGTGGTTCTGGGCGAGCCCGGACAGGCAGGCGTTGCCGGGGGCGCGGCGGGCGTACAGCCAGCGCTCGGCGAGGAGACCGCCCGTGACCCCGTCGGCCGGTCCCGGCCGCTGCTGGGTCTGGAGCCAGCGTCCGTACGCCTCGCGCACCAGGGCGGTCTCCGCCCCGTCGATGCCCTTGAGCCGGGCCCGCCTGGCGGCCGTACGCAGGCCCTCGACGGTGAACAGGGTCATCTGGGTGTCGTCGCTGACGCGGCCGACCACGCCCTCTTCGCCGGGGACGAGCCCGGTCAGGCCCCTCGGTCCGTGGGCCGCGCGGATGCGGTCGAGGGAGGAGAACTCGACCGCGTAGCCGAGTGCGTCACCGAGTGCCCCGCCGAGGAGACAGCCGCGTACCCGGGCGCGGTACACCGCCGTCGACTCCAGGGAAGACTTCCGCCGGTCGTTCATCCAAGCGCTCCTCAACTACGGTCGTGCGTATGACTATTGTCGGGACCGGTACGGGCACCACCTCCGCCACCCCCGCCGACCGGGGCGCCGGCCCGCTGCTGCGGGACTGGCGGGAGCGGCGGCGGATGAGCCAGCTGGAGCTTGCGCTGCGCGCCGACTCCTCGGCCCGGCACATCAGTTTCGTCGAGACGGGCCGGTCCCGGCCCAGCGAGGAGATGGTGCTGCGGCTCGCCGAGCACCTCGACGTGCCCGTGCGCGAGCGCAACGCGCTGCTCCTGGCCGCCGGTTACGCACCGCGTTACCCGCAGACTCCGCTGGACGACCCGGCGCTGGACGCGCTGCGCGCGGGCCTGGAACGGCTGCTCCAGGGTTACGAGCCGTATCCGGCGCTGGTGATGGACGCGCGCTACGACGTGGTGGCGGCCAACCGCGGGATCGCGATGCTGCTGGACGGGGTTTCCGAGTCGTTGCTGGAGCCCCCGCTCAACGCGATGCGCCTCACCCTCCACCCGCGGGGCCTCGCACCGCGCATCCGCAACCTGCGGGAGTGGCGCGGTCACCTGCTCGCGCAGATGGAGCGGCAGATCGCCCTGTACCGCTCGGCGCCACTGCGGGAGTTGTACGAGGAGGTCGCCGCGTACCCGGTGACCGAAGGCGGGGCGGGGACCGGAAGCGGCCCGGCGGACGAACCGGCTGATCCTGTGCCGCACTTCGCGCTGCCGATGCGGATCGAGCACGAGGGGCGGGTCCTGTCCTTCATCTCGTCCGTCTCCACCTTCAACACCCCCATGGACGTGACCGTCGCCGAGCTGGCCATCGAGACGTTCCTCCCCGCGGACCCCGCCACGGTCAAGTACCTGCACACGCTGTTGAGCTGAGGAATCCCCGGGCGGCGATTCAGCTGAACGTCCGACTCCGTTCCGGTGGCAACGCGGCCGGAACGTGACACACTGGCCCGCGTGCCTCGACGCGTAGGGGAGACGTGGGGTGAGTGAGCGACGGCCCGCACCCACGGTGGGCCAGGTGGTACTGGGCAGGCGGCTCCAGGAGTTGCGTGAGGCGGCCGGCCTCGGCCGCGAGGATGCGGCCCGCGCCCTGCGCGTGGCCCCAGCGACCGTGCGGCGCATGGAAACGGCCGACGTCGGGCTGAAGGTCCCCTATGTGCAGGTGCTGCTGGAGGCGTACGGCGTCTCCGAGGAGGAGACCGAGGCGTTCGTCTCGCTCACCGAGGAGGCGAACCGGCCCGGCTGGTGGCAGCGCTACCACGACGTGCTGCCGGAGTGGTTCAGCCTGTACGTGAGCCTGGAGGGCGCGGCCCGGCTGATCCGCTCCTACGAACCACACTTCGTGCCCGGGCTGCTCCAGACGGAGGCCTATGCGCGCGCCGTGCTGGAGGCCGGGACCGTCGGGCAGACCACGCCGGAGTCGATCGAGCGGCACGTGTCCCTGCGGCTGGCGCGTCAGCGGCTGCTGGAGAGCGACGACCCGCCCCACCTGTGGGTGGTGATGGACGAGACGGTGCTGCGCCGCCCGGTCAGCGTGGACGCCGGCGTGATGTCCGAACAACTCGACAGGCTGATGGAGTTCGTCGAGCGCGACCGGATCACCCTGCAGGTCTCCGAGTTCGCCGCCGGCCCGCATCCGGGGACGTCCGCGCCGTTCTCCCTGTTCCGTTTCGCCGAGCCCGAACTGCCCGACATGGTCGTCACGGAGTATCTGACCGGCGCTCTGTACCTCGACGACCGCAAGGAGGTCTCCGCGCACCTGGAGGTCCTCGACCACATGACGACGCACGCCGCGTCCGCGCATCACACCAAGAAGATCCTGCGGGACGCCCGCGGCAGCCTCTGAGCACGCCCCGTCACCCCGAGCTTCGTCCTGGCTCGCACCCGACCTCAAGAGGAGCAGACCCGCATGACCGGATCCGAGGCCGAGCAGGTATCCGCGTCCGCCCGCATCGACACCAGCAGGCCGCACCCGGCCCGCGTCTACGACTGGTGGCTGGGCGGCAAGGACAACTACCCCGTGGACGAGGAACTGGCCCGCAGGATCCTGGCCGTGGACGGCACGGTGCTGCGCGGGGCGCGGGCCAACCGCCGGTTCATGCAGCGGGCCGTCCGCACGGCCGCCGAGGCCGGGATACGCCAGTTCCTGGACATCGGCACCGGCATCCCCACCCAGCCCAACCTGCACCAGGTGGCGCAGGGCGTGGCCCCGGAGTCCAAGGTCGTGTACGCGGACAACGACCCGATCGTGCTGCGGCACGCGGAGGCCCTGCTGCACGGCTCGGCGGAGGGCTCCACCCGGTATGTGCACGCCGACGTCCGCGATCTCGACACGCTGCTGCACCGGGCCGCCGACACCCTGGACCTCACGCGGCCGGTCGCGCTGTCGCTCGTGGCGCTCACTCACTACCTGAGCGACGACCCGGCGGGCGACGACGTGTACGGCCTGCTGAAGAAGTACGTCGCCGCACTCGCACCGGGCAGCCTGCTGATCCTCTCCCAGGTCACCCCCGACCTGAACCCGGAGGCCATCGGTAAGGCCGCCGAGAACTTCCGGCGCAGCGGCACCCCCTTCCACCCGCGTTCGCTGGCGGAGTTCGCCCGCTTCTTCGAGGGCCTGGAGCTGCTCGGGCCGGGCGTGATCCCGGTCTCCGGCTGGCGGCCGGACCCGGAGGACGTGGCGGTCCAGGCGGAGGGCATCGTGCCGGTGTACGCGGGAGTCGCCCACAAACCCTAGAGCCGGCATCGCGTCACGCCCGTCGGGAGGTCCGGTGAAGGCCCCTGCTCGCACACCCGACGCGGCCGTACCGCTCCGGTAGCATCGGTGACCGCGAGTCAACGATGCTTCACGGGCGGGCACTGCGGGGGAAGCGGGCATGGTCAAGAGGTACGTGGTCGCGCCGCAGGGAGGTCGTGGCGCTTACCCCGACATCGGGTCCGCGCTGCGCGCCGCGAGTGCGCGGGGCCGGGCCGCCCGGGTGGAGATCGCCCCGGGGCACTACGAGGAGACGCTGACCGTCCGGGGCGACATCGAGCTGGCCGCGCTCGGTGACGCCGGTTCCGTGGTGGTGAGCCGGCCCCGGGGCACCGTACTCGACGTGTCGGCGGGGTCGGTCGTGGTGCGCGGTCTCGTACTGGTCGGCCGTGACGCGGACGCGGGTGTCGTCGACTGCCACGCGGGAACCCTCACCCTCGACCGGGTGGCGATCCGGGCACACGACGGGGTCTGTGCGCATGCCAAACCGGGCACGTCCGTGACGCTGACGGACAGCGAGTTCCGGTACGGCCGTACCGTCTTCGCCGGTTCCACCGGGTACGTCGAGCGGTGCCGGTTCACCGACGCCGCCGACAACGCGCTCGCGGTCATCGAGAGCGCCCGGGTCACGGTCCGGGACAGCCGGATCGACGGCACCCGCATCCACGGCGTGCGCGTCAGCGACGCCTGGGCCCATCTCGCCGGGTGCCACGTCACCGGCACGGAGAAGGCGGCCGTCATGGCGGACACCCGGGCGGAGCTGACCGTCGAGGGGTGCATGGTCGAAGCCGTGGACATGGCGGGACTGGCTTTCATCGAGCAGTCCCGGGGCTCCGTGCGGGGCACGCGCGTCACCGACGCCGAGAACGGGATCCTGGTGGCGAGCGGCGCCGACCCCTCGGTGCGCGGCAGTGTGTTCGCCGACTGCCGTGACACCGGCATCCACGTCCAGGACTCGGGTCGTGGCACGTTCGAGGACTGCGAGATCCTCGGCGCGGGAAACGTCGCGGTGCTGTCGACCCGGGGCGGCGCCCCGCGTGTGAGCGGCTGCCGCGTCTCGGGAGGCAATGTCGGCGTCGCCGTCACCGAGAAGGCCAGAGGCCACTTCACCCGCGTCGACGTCCGCGACCTGACCGGCGTCGCACTGCGGGTCTGGGACGAGAGCAGGGCCGAGTTCACGCAGGTCCGCGTCGAGCGCTGCCCGTTCGGCCTGGAGACACGCGGCAACGGCGGCACGACGGCCGAACTCACCGACGCGAGGATCCTCGACTTCGACATGGCCGCCGTGGCCGCCGTCGGCCAGTCCCGGGTGTCGCTGAAAGGGGTGTCGGCGGAGCGCGGGCTGCTGGGGTTCGGCGCCGGCGAGGAGGCGCAGCTGCACGTGCGTGACAGCGCGGTCTCGGCCGTGAGCATCGGTGGGGCCCTGGTGTTCGGCACGGCGCGGCTCGTGGCGCGCAACCTCACCGTCACCGGCGCGGAGTCGTACGGCCTGTGCGGAACGGGCTCCGCGTATCTGGACGTCGCCGACAGCCGTTTCGACGACTGCGCGGCCACCGGCCTGCGCTTCGACGACGCGTGCGGCGGCCGGCTGGCGGACTGTGCCGTCACCGGGACGACGGGTGTGGCGGTGCAGCACAACGGCCGCGTCAAGCTGGTCTCGCTCAGTACGTCGCTGCCGGTCAGGGAGATCACGGAGCCGGCCCCGCCGCCCACGGTCGTCAACCACTACCACGGTCCGGTCTTCGTCGAGGCGGTCCACAGCGCCCAGTTGGCGTGGAACAACACCAACGTCGTTCAGCAGCAGGCCGGTCAGATCGACAACTGTGATCCGAGCGGCCGGAGCGATCACGACGGTCAGAGCGATCACAGCATCCAGAGCAGCCAGAGCGATCAGGACGGAGCCGGCCGATGAACGACCCGCAGCAGGTGCACCATCACGACGGTCCGGTGTTCAACGGAGGTGTGTCGAACTCCCAGTTCGCCTGGAACAACGAGACGGCCACCCAGAACCAGCAGCTCAACAACACGGTCGCCCCGGGACACGAGGCGCTCGCGACGCTGGTGACCGACCTGCTCCGGCAACTGCCCCGCGCCGGTCTCGGCGACCGTGAGCGCGAGGACGCCGAGAGCGCGGCGCAGGAGGTCCTCGCGGAGATCACCGGCCCGGAGTCTCCCGAGCCGGGCAGGCTCCGCCGCTCGGTGACCATGCTCAAGGGAGCCCTGGCACCCGTCGCGACCGGCCTCGTGGCCGGGACGGCGGTGGGAGCGCAGGAATGGGCCCAGTCGGCGATCAGAGGACTCACGGGACTCGGCTGAGAGCGGAGAGCCGGGCGGCCGTGTCGGCGTCGCTGTCCAGCAGCGCCTTGAGGTCCCGGGCGGGGGCCGGAGCGAGGGGCCGGGGGGCACGGCGGGGCGCGGGGGCCCGGTACCGGCTCCCGCACCCCGGACCCGGAGCGGTGGCGGGCTCAGGCGAGCTTGGCCGACAGGGTGATGGTCGTGCCGGTGAGGGCCTGGCTGACCGGGCAGTTCTTCTTGGCGTCCTCGGCGGCGGCGACGAACGCGTCGTTGTCGAGGCCCGGGACGGTGCCCTCCACCGTCAGGTGGATGCCGGTGATTCCCTCGCCCGGCTGGAAGGTGACGTCCGCGGAGGTGACGAGCTTGGTGGGCGGGGTGCCGGCGCCGGCCAGGCCGTGCGACAGCGCCATCGAGAAGCAGCTGGAGTGGGCGGCGGCGATCAGCTCCTCCGGGCTGGTCCTGCCGTTCGCCTGCTCGGCTCGCGACGGCCACGACACCGGCTGCCGGCCGATGCCGGAGGAGTCGAAGTTCACGACCCCGTTGCCCTCGAGCAGGTTGCCTTCCCAGACCGTGTGTGCGGAGCGCGTGGTGGCCACGGTTCTTCCTTTCGCATGGGGTTCTGCATGGGGTGCTGCTTGGGTTCTGCCTGCGGTTCCCGTCGGACGGGTTTCCGTACCCCATCCGATCACACTCCGCGTCGCCGCACCCGGAACACCGGCCGTCGGGGCTGTCCGTCGCCGGTCGCGGCCGTCACCGGGCCCGTCCGGCGGCGCCGCCTCGACGCTCCGTGCTCAGGCGGCGTGTTCCTCCGGTGCCGTCCCGAGCGGTATCTGGGGCCCGTTGGACTCGCGCAGCCAGCGGCGCAGGACGCGGTGCACGTGCTCCGCGCCGACCAGTTCCTCGTCGTCCTCGACGGGTGCGGACAGCCCGAGCGGGGACAGCAGGAACGGTCTGCCCTGGGCGCCGCCGAGGCCGCCGTGGGAGCCGATCTGCTCCTCGAAGGCGAGGACCTCGCCGTCGGCCGGGTCGTGGAAGGAGTTGACCATGATGTCGGCGGTGTGCGGGAAGGCGTGGGTGCGGCGCACCGCGTCGGCGGCGCCGGGCCCGAACGCGGCCAACGGGCCGGGCCTGCGGTCGAGTTCGGCCAACGGGATCTCCGCACCGAACGGGCCGAGGACGACCCCGCCGTGCTCCTCGCTGCGGACGAGGAGGAAGCCGACGCCGGGGTGGTCGGCGAGAGTGGTCAGCAGGCCGGGGTGGCGGGCGTCGATCTCCTCCTTGCTCATCCGGTGCGGCACGTCCGGGAAGGAGATCAGGCCGAGGTTGCCGGAGGCCAGCACGACCGGCTCCGAGCGGCGGCCGGACCGGCCGTAACGTTCGCCGCCCTCCTCGACGGGCCGGCGCAGCGCCGCCCGGACGGCCGCCCTGGCCTCGGCGCCGCTGTGGGTGCGTTCGGCTCTGCGCGGCACGGGCAGCCCGCAGCCGGCCCGCACCAGGTCGCCGAGGGTGAGGCCGTAGCGGGCGTGGAACGTTTCGCCCGGGCTCTGGCCGTGGTCGGACAGGACGACGATCCGGTACGGGCGGGGGGCGTGCTCGGCGACGTTCTCGAGCAGCGCCAATGCCCGGTCGAGGCGGCCCAGGACCTGCTCGGTGTCCCGGCCGAGCGGCCCGGAGTGGTGCGCGACCTCGTCGTACGCCACCAGGTCGGCGTAGACGGCGGTGCGGCCGGCGAGCATGTCGCCCGTCACGGCGGCCACCACGACGTCGCGCTCGACGACGGTCGCGAAGGCACGGACGAAGGGGTAGAGACCGCCCCGTCCGACGCGCGGGCGTTCCTTGCGCAGCCGGGCCCGGGTGGACTGGACTGTCTCGCGGACCACCTCGGCGACGAACGACAGGGCGGTACGCACGGCGTTGGCCGGGTCGGAGAAGTAGGCGAAGTAGCCGGCCCGGGACCGGGTCTCCCGGCTGCGCCGGCGGGTGGCGATGGACAGCACGAGGGCCTGTTCGTCGGCGCCGCCGCTGAAGAGGTTGCCGCGGCTGGCGCCGTCGGCGGACAGCAGCCCGCCGTCACCGGTGCGCTCGACCGCCCGGCGCTGGAGTTCGGCGGCGCTGGTGGGACGGTTGCAGACCATCACCTCCCCGGTGTCCTTCTCGTACCAGCGGAAGGCGGGCACGTCGTGGTTGCTGCCGTGCAGGATGCCGAGCTGGCTGGCGCCGGTCTGGCTGGACCAGTCGGTGCGCCAGGAGGTGAGCCGGTGGCTCGGGCGGGGGCTTCCCGCCCGGCCCCATATGCGGCCGGGTACGCGGCCCGTTTCCGGGACGGTGCCCAGCCACTTGGCGACGGTCGGCATCAGCCCCTTGCGCACCGCGAGCGAGAGCACGTCGTGGCCGACGCCGTCGAGCTGGAGGAAGACGGTGCCGGGGGTCGCGGGGCAGGCGGGGCCACCTCTTCGGCGGCGGTCGGCCAGCCGGTACAGACGGCGGCGGTAGGCGTCGTCGTCGCGGACGGCCAGGGCGCCGCCCGTCGCGGAGGCGACGGCCGACATCACGGCGGCGACGATGACGGCGGTCTCGGGGGCCGCCTCGCTCTGCCCGGAGGGGTTCAGACGCAGGGCGAGCAGTAGCAGCGAGCCGTTGAGGAAGAACACCAGCAGACCGAGGACCAGTGCCGGGACGAGCAGCAGCAGACGCACCAGCAGGGGCCAGGCCACGGCCGACAGCACACCGAAGACCCCGGCGCCGACGGCGGCGGTCATGGCGATGGTGGTGCCGCTGTCGCCGTCGGCGGACTGCAGCCGGAAGTCGGGCAGGATCCCCGCGAGCACCAGCATGGTGAGCGTGGAGACCGCCCACACCGCGACGCTCCGCCCGACCTGACTGACGGCCCGCCGCCAACGCACCCCACGCACGCCCCGTACACCTCACGTTCCGGCCCCGACGCCCGCGGCGACCGCCTTCACCCTGTCATACCGGGGTGACGGGCACCCCGGGACTACCGCCCGTCGTAGCCGGCCGTCGGCATCGACAGCCGGCGGTGCACCCGGGCCTTCATCTGGGCGTCGTAGGCGGGCTCGGCGCTGCCGACCGTCTCCACCCGCACGCCCCGCCGCGCGCACTCCGCGGAGAACTCCTCCACGGAGGACAGCGCGCTCTCCAGCACCCGGCGGCTGGGGGCGACGAACAGATCGACGCCGGCCCGGACCCCGTCCCACAGCACGCAGTGGTCGGGGCGCAGCCCGCGCACCAGGAGTTCCCGGCCGACGACGTAGCCGCGCTCCGCGGCCCACCGCGCGCACATCGCGTGCTGGCTGCGGGAATCGACCAGGAAGGGATCGTCGTCCAGTTCCTCGAGCGGCGTCAGACTCGCGATCGCCGTGACCCGCATGACCCGCACCGGTCCCATGGCGTCCCCCTCACCTCCGGGTTTCGCCGCCGACCATACTCCTGCCCGTAGGCTTCGGGGGAGTCGCTCGAAGGAGGCAAAGAGGTGGCGGTGGAGATCACGTGGTGGGGGCACGCCACCTGCACGGTCGAGGATTCGGATGTACGTGTGCTCACCGATCCCCTGTTCGCCCGCAGGCTCGCGCATCTGCGCCGGCGCCGGGGCGCGCTGCCCCCGCCCGGCGCCTGGCGCGCGGACGTGGCGCTCGTCTCCCACCTGCACGCCGACCATCTGCATGTGCCCTCGCTGGCGCGCCTTGCGCCGGGCACGCGCCTGCTGGTGCCCCGGGGCGCGCCGCGCGCCGTGCCCGGCCTGCGCCGCCTGCGGCATCTGCGGCTGAGCGAGATGGCGCCGGGCGACGAGACCACCGTCGCCGGAGTGCGGATACGGGCCGTGCCCGCGCACCACGACGGGCGGCGGCTGCCGGTCGGACGGCACCGCTCCCCCGCGCTCGGGTACGTCGTCGAGGGCGAGGCCAGGACGTACTTCGCCGGGGACACCGGCCTGTTCGAGGACATGGCCAAGAAGGTCGGGCCGGTCGACGTGGCGTTGCTGCCCGTGGGCGGCTGGGGGCCGTATCTCGGCGAAGGGCACCTGGACGCGGGACGCGCGGCCGAGGCGCTGGCCCGGCTGGCGCCGCGCAGCGCGGTGCCGGTGCACTACGGCACGTACTGGCCGATCGGGATGGACGCCGTGCGCCCCCATGAATTCCATGCTCCCGGCGAGGAGTTCGTGAGGTTCGCGGCGGAACGGGCGCCGGACGTGGCGGTGCACCGGCTCGGGCACGGGGAGAGCGTGCGCCCGGAGGTCTCACGGTGAAGTGGTGGCTCGCCACGGCCGTGACGGTCCTGCCGACACAGTCCACGCAGCAGGCCCTCGGCTATCCGTCGCTCTTTCTGCTGGTGCTGATCGGGGCGCTGGTGCCGGTGGTGCCGACGGGGGCGCTGGTGAGTTCGGCGGCGGTGGTCGCCGTCCATCAGACGGTGCCGTACGCGCTGGCCACGGTGTTCCTGACGGCGTCCCTCGCGGCGTTCTGCGGGGACGCGGCGCTGTACTGGCTGGGGCGGCGCGGAATGCGGTCGAAGAACGGCTCGCGCTGGCTGGAGGCGATCCGCTCGCGGGCGCCCGAGGAGCGGCTGGAGCAGGCGCAGGGCAAACTGGCCGACCACGGCACGACCGTGCTGGTGCTGTCCCGGCTGGTGCCGGCCGGCCGGATACCGGTGATGCTGGCCTGTCTGATGGCGGACTGGCCGCTGCGCCGCTTCGCGCGGGGCAATCTTCCGGCGTGTCTGGCCTGGGCGGTGACCTACCAGCTGATCGGGATACTCGGCGGCTCGCTGTTCCCCGAGCCCTGGGAAGGCGTGGTCGCCGCGATCGCGCTGACCGTGCTGATCGGCGCGGCCCCGAGTCTGTGGCGCCGGGTCCGGGGAACCAGGGCCGCCTAGCCCGGCCCCCGTGGCGGTACGGCTGCCGTGCCGCGACGGGATCCGGTCCCGGTGTGGCAACGGGGCCGGCCGTACAGCTCAGGCGCGGTGCTGCTCCTGTACTCGTGCTGCTCCAGTACTCGTGTTGCTCCAGTACTCGTGTTGCTCCAGCACTCGTGCTGCTCCACTGCTCCTGTTACTCCAGTACTCGTGAGCCTCCCACCGGCAGGTCCCACAGGTCGTCGCGATCCAGCCCCGCCTTCTGCCAGGCGGCACGCACGCGCGTGAGGGGTTCGAGGACGGGCTCGGCGGACAGCACGAACGTGCCCCAGTGCATCGGGGCCATGCGGCGCGCACCGAGGTCGAGGGTGGCGCGGACCGCCTCCTCCGGGTCGCAGTGGACGTCACTGAGCCACCAGCGGGGGTCGTAGGCGCCGATGGGCAACAGGGCGAGGTCAATGCCGGGGTAGCGCCGGCCGATGCGGGAGAACCAGTGGCCGTAGCCCGTGTCCCCGGCGAAGTAGAGGCGCTGTCCGTCGGGCGCGGTGAGCACCCAGCCGCCCCAGAGGGAGTGACAGGTGTCGGTGAGGGACCGCTTGGACCAGTGGTGGGACGGCACGAAGTCGAAGCGCACACCGGACAGTTCGGCCGCCTCCCACCAGTCGAGCTCGGTGACTTGGGTGAACCGCCGGCGCAGGAACCAGCGTCCGAGCCCGGCCGGCACGAACACGGGTGTGTCGCGCGGGAGTCGGCGCAGTGTCGGGGCGTCCAGATGGTCGTAGTGGTTGTGGCTGATGACGACCGCGTCGACGCGCGGCAACGCGTCCCAGGCAACGCCGACGGGGGTGATCCGGGCCGGGGTACCGAGGATCCGGCGGGACCAGACCGGGTCGGTCAGGACGGTGAGACCGCCGATGCCGATCACCCAACTGGCGTGCCCTGCCCAGGAGACGGCGACCGTGCGGGCGTCCACACGGGGCAGTGGGGCGGGCGCGAAGGGCAGCCGGGGAATGTCGGCGAGACCGTCCTTGCCGGGCCGCACGGAGCCCTCGCGGGCGAACCGGGCGAGGGCCTTGAGACCGGGCAGCGGTGAGGTCAGCCGGTCGTGGAAGGTCCGCGGCCACACCCGCCGCTCCCCCGGCGGGCGGGGCTCGGCGAGCGGCGGGACGGGCGGCGCGAGCGGGGACAGGGGGGCCGGGACGTCGGCGTCCTGGGTGGTCACCGTGCTGGTGGTCGACTCGGACTGCTGCGTCATCGAGGAGGCTCCCATCGCTGAGCGTCGTCACGGAGGTCGTCGAAGACCGACCTCAGAAGCATCAACGCGCGTTGCACGTGTGGCAGTTCCAGCGGCGCGGGTGCCGTGAGGCATTGCGCGCGCTGCGCGTCCGTACCGTCCAGCAGCATTCCGGTGGACAGCCGGACGCGCAGTGCCCCGAGGTCGTCCCCGAACCGGTGGCCGCCCGGCGCGGGCATACCGAGCCGGGCGGAGAGGAAGTCCTCCAGGTCCTGGGCGTCGCCGACATCGTGCGCGGCGAGCGCGGTGCGCAGCGGGTCGAGGTCGGCGTACAGGTGACGGCCGGCCCGGGGCGGGAGGGCGAGGCCGCCCGCCCCGACCACGGTGGCGTGCACGGCGTCCGCCACGCGTGCGTGCAGGCGTACGGCGGCGGCCACGCGCGCGGTGACCGGCTCGGGCTCGGTCAGGGCGTACGCGGCCGCGGCGGCGACCGGTGCGGCCACCCGCGCGCCGAGCGCGGTCAGCACGTCGAGCACACGCGCGTGCAGGGCGTCGCCGGTGGCCGAGGCGGGGAACCGGGCGACGGCCGCCGGCCAGCCGGTGGGCAGCAGCGCGCCGGCGAGGTCACTGACGACGGTGACCTGTTCCGGCAGCAGCTCGGCGGGGCCCACCAGCACGTTGTCGCGCGGGGCGTGCAGCGTGTCCCGCCAGGTCTCGTCGCTGACCAGGTGCAGGCCCTCGCCCGCGGCGGCCTCCACCGCCTCGTGCAGCACCTCCGGCGGCGCGACGGTCGCGGTGGGGTCGTCGGCGACGGACAGCACCAGCAGCCGCGGGTCCCCGCCCTCGGCGCGCACCCGGCGCACCGTCTCCAGCAGGGCGTAGGGGTCCGGAACGCCGCCGCACTCGGCGGGAGTGGGCACGTGGAAGACGGGTCTTCCCAACAGACGGGCGTACGGCGCCCACCAGGCCGCGCAGGGGCGGGGCACCAGGACGTCGCCGCCGAGTGCGGCGGTCAGCGCGAGCAGCAGTGCGGGGGCGCCCGGTCCGGCGACGACCCGCCCGGGCCCGACGGGGGTGCCGCGCCGCTCCCAGTAGCCGTGGGCGGCGTCGAGGAGGGCGGGACCGCCGCCGACCGGCTCAGCGTCGGCGCGGCCGGCGGCCCCGGCGAGCACCGAGACGAGTTCGGGCAGCACCGGCAGCGCGTCCGTGGGCAGCGGCGGGCCGTACCGGACGGGCCCGTGGTCCTCCGCTGCCGTCCGCCGCATGTGCTCCTCCGCGCAGTCCGTCCCTGGTGCTGTGCCTTGTCCCTTGCCGGGTGCTGTGTCTTGTCCGGTGCCGGGTGCTGTGTCCTGTCCGGTGCCGGGTGCTGTGCCTTTGTGCTGTGCCTGGCCCGGCGCCTCGTGCCGTGCCTTGTGCCGTGCCGGGTGCTGTACTTGACTCCGTGTCTCGTGCCGTGCCGGGTGCTGTGCCTGACTCCGTGTCTCGTGCCGTGCCTGGTGCTGTGCCCTGTGCCGTGCCCGGTGCCGTCCGTGATGCTGTGCCTTACCCCGTGCCTGGTGCTGCACCCCGTGCCTGGTGCTGCGACCGAGGCCCTGTGTCGTACCGGCCGCCCGGACCACCTCGTGATCCCTGTCTGCCTGACGTCCCGTGCGGGGCGGGCGGGAACCGGCCGCCCGTACGGGACCTGACGCTCGTGCGAGGCGGATCGTGCCCCAGGGATCTGAGTACCCCGTGGGACCTCACCCCATGGCCGCCTCCTCGAGTAGCGCCGGTCACAACGCGGGCCTGCCCGGCCTCCGGCAGGTTCGTTGCCTCCGGAGGGGCCGGCGTACCCCGCAGGGCCGGTGCCGCAGGCAGGGCCAGTGCCCCGGGGAGGATCCGCGCCCCCGCCGGAGTCGGCGCCCCGCGGCGGGAGCAGCGCCCTCGGCGGAAGCAGTGCCCCTGGCCGGAGCAGCGCCCCGGGCGGGATCGGTGCCGCCGCCAGGATCAGCGCCCCGGGCGGGTTCAGGCGCCGTCCTCCCGGTCCCGGCGGCGCAGCCGGTGCACGGCGGCGCCGAGCGCGCCGGCGATCAGCAGGCCCCCGGCGGCCAGCGCGGGAACGGAGTCGGTGAAGGCACCGCCCTCACCGGCCTGGACGCCGTGACCGACGGTGGCGGGGGCGCAGCCGGGGTCATGGGACGCGGCGGCGCGGGCCTGCGGCTCGGGTGGGGCGCACGGCGGAACGGTGCGGCATGCCTCGGCGTGGCCCGGGGCGGTGCCCTGCGCCTGCGGACACGGTCGGCCGGTGCCGCAGGTCGCGGCGGACGCCGACCCGCACGGCTGGGTCTCGCCGTGCGAGACGTCCAGCGTCGCGCTCCACGGCCTGCCCTGTCCGCCGGGCGCCGCCGGGCAGGCTCCGTCGACCGTCCAGGCGGCGTCCGGTCCGACCGCGTCCGGGCTCACCTCGAGATCGGCGGCCGGCGCGATACGGGCGGTGCCCCGGTAGGCGCCCCCGGACTGCGCGTCGTCGGCGCCGGGAACCTTGCTGAGTTTGACGGTGCCTTCGGCGAAGGCCTGGGACGTGGCGTCGACGCTCTCGGGCGCGGCACCGCCGAGGGGGCCGCAGGAGACGGACACGGTGACGCTGCCGCCCGGGGCGACGGTGCCCGGGCTGACCTCCGCCGCCGGGTCCGCGGACGCGGCCGGAGCGACGGCGACCAGGACGGCACCGGCCGCGGCGAGGGCGGTGAGGAAGTGGGCGGTGCGACGCATGGGACGGTTCCTTCGGCCGACGACTGCGGGTCGGGGCGTTGTGCTGCCCCACGGCCATCAGAGCCCGAGGACCGTCCGGCCGCGCGCGGCCGGACGCCATTGGCGGGACGCGGACCCCCAACCGGGTGACCGCGGACCTCTTCGCCGCGGTGCGCCCCTCCTACGCCGCGTCCTTCAGAACCTGGTCCCGCAACCGGCTGCAGCACCGGTTGATCAGCCGGGACACATGCATCTGCGAGATGCCCAGCTGCTCGGCGATCCGGCTCTGCGTCATGTCCCCGAAGAACCGCATGTACAAGATCGCCCGCTCCCGTTCAGGCAGCGCGGCCAGCCGCAGCCTGACGGCCTCACGGTCGACGACCGTGTCCAGCGCCGGGTCCGCCGCCCCGAGCGCGTCGCTCAACGAGTACCCGTCCTCGCTGCCCGACAGCTCCGCGTCCAGGGACAGCGCGGTGAAGCTCTCCAGTGCCTCGATGCCGGTGCGGACGTCCTCCTCGCTGAGCTGTGCCTGCTCGGCGATCTCGGCGACGGTGGGCCGCCGCCCGGAGACGGTCCCGGCCAGGTCCTGGCCGGCGAAGCGCACACGGTTGCGCAGGTCCTGGACGCGCCGCGGCACGTGCAGGGCCCACATGTGGTCGCGGAAGTGCCGCTTGATCTCGCCGGTGACGGTGGGAACGGCGTAGCTCTCGAAGGCGTTCCCGAGTCCGGGGTCGTAGCGGTCGACGGCCTTGACCAGGCCGAGGGCGGCGACCTGACGCAGGTCGTCCAAGGACTCGCCGCGGCTGCGGAAGCGCCCCGCGAGGCGGTCGGCCATGGGCAGCCAGGCCTCGACGATCTGGGTGCGAAGCGTGTCGCGCTGGGGCCCCGGGGGCAGGGTCACCAGCCTGCGGAAGGCGCCGGCGGTGTCGGGGGCGTCGTCGTGCGGGTGGCGCTTCGCGTTCGCTCGGTACGGCATGGGGCGTGGCAACTCCCTGGGAAGTGCTTCGGATCGGCCGGTCACCGGGGGACGGCGACAGCGGCCCGACAGAGCCTGCCGGGGTCGCGAAGTCGCGGCCTCCCACGGACGTGCCTCCGGTCCGAAGCACTGTGACTGCGCCTGCCCAGGACCCCCGCCGCCAAACACCCGGCGAGGTTTTCCGGCGCTTTTGGCGGTCACCCGTCACGGGCGACGGCTCCACCCCGAGCCCGTGTCCCCTGCCCAGGAGGTCCCTCCCATGAGCACCAAGGTCTCCGACCACGTCCTTCACCGACTGCGCGCGTGGGGTGTGGAGCAGGTCTTCGGTTACCCCGGCGACGGCATCAACGGCCTGCTCGCCGCCTGGGGCCGGGCCGGGGACCAGCCCCGTTTCATCCAGGCGCGGCACGAGGAGATGTCCGCGTTCCAGGCGGTCGGTTACGCCAAGTTCAGCGGACGGCTCGGGGTGTGCGTGGCGACCTCGGGGCCGGGCGCGATCCACCTCCTCAACGGCCTGTACGACGCGAAACTCGACCATGTGCCGGTCCTCGCGATCGTCGGGCAGACGCACCGCACGGCGATGGGCGGCTCGTACCAGCAGGAGGTGGACCTGCACTCGCTGTTCAAGGACGTCGCCTCGGAGTTCGTCGAGACGGTGACGGTCCCCGAGCAGCTGCCGAACGTCCTGGACCGGGCGATCCGCACCGCGTACGCCCGCCGCTGTCCGACCGCGGTCATCATCCCCGGGGATGTGCAGGAACTTGTCTACGAGGCGCCCACCCACGAGTTCAAGATGGTGCCGTCCAGTCTCGGCCTGAGCGATTGGACGACGGTCCCGTCGGAGGAGCCGTTGCGGCGGGCCGCCGAGATCCTCAACTCCGGTGACAAGGTGGCGATCCTGGCCGGCCAGGGCGCGGCCGGGGCCCGCGCCGAGGTCGAGCGGATCGCCGAACTGCTCGGCGCGGGGGTCGCGAAGGCGCTGCTCGGCAAGGACGTGCTGAGCGACGAACTCCCGTACGTCACCGGTTCGATCGGTCTCCTCGGCACCCGCCCGTCCTACGAGCTGATGCGCGACTGCGACACCCTGCTGACGATCGGCTCGTCCTTCCCGTACGCACAGTTCCTGCCGGAGTCCGGCAAGGCGCGGGGCGTGCAGATCGACATCGATCCGCACATGGTCGGGATGCGCTACCCCTACGAGGTGAACCTCGTCGGCGACGCCGGGGAGACCCTGCGCAGGCTGATCCCGATGATCAGGGGCGAGGAACGTGGCCGGGAGTGGTTCGACACCGTGTGCGACAACGTACGGCGCTGGGACGACGTGCTGGAACGGCGGGCGCGGCTGTCGGCCGATCCGATCAACCCGGAGTACGTGGCCCACACGCTGGATCCGCTGCTGCCGCCCGACGCGATCGTCACCTCGGACTCGGGCTCGGTGGCGAACTGGTACGCCCGCCATCTCACGATGCGCCCCGGCATGCGGGCCTCCCTCTCCGGCACGCTGGCATCGATGGGCTGTGGCGTTCCGTACGCGATCGGCGCGAAGTTCGCCCATCCGGACCGGCCGGTGATCGCGCTGGTCGGGGACGGGGCGATGCAGATGAACGGGCTCGCCGAGCTGATCACGGCGGCCAAGTACAAGGACCGCTGGCTGGACCCGCGCCTGGTGGTCGCGGTGTGGAACAACCGCGATCTGAACCAGGTGACGTGGGAGATGCGCGCCATGGGCGGCGCCCCGTCGTTCCTGCCCTCGCAGGAGCTGCCGGACGTGCAGTACGCGGCGTTCGCCCGTTCCCTGGGGCTGACCGGGGTGCGCGTGGAGACGCCCGAGGACGTGGAGGCGGGCTGGCGTGCGGCCCTGGAGGCGGACGGCCCGGCGGTCGTCGAGTTCCTCACCGACCCGGCCGTTCCACCGATCCCGCCGCACGCGACCTGGGAGCAGATGGAGGCGACGGCCGCGTCGGTCCTCAGGGGCGACGCCGACCGGGGCTCCATGATCAGACAGGGCTTCAGGGCGAAGGTGCAGGAGTTCCTGCCGGGGCGGGAGACGAAGTAGTACGGCCCCGTGTCGGCTCCCTGTCCTCGGGTACGCGGTGGCCACCGCCGAAGATCTGGAGGGAAGGACATGCAGCGAGGCAGCGACCGGTTGAGCGTGCACCGGGACGACGAGATGAAGCACGAGTTGCAGGGCCTGCTGAGGTCCGGACACCCCACGCGGACCGAGGAGTGGCACGACCCCGAGCCGTCCGCCGAGGACGACCCCGAGATCGCGGGCGGGCCGGTGGTGCCGGGGAACCCGCGGGCGACGCTGGCGTCGGTGCGGCTCGAGCTCGCCCGGATCCTGGGACGGAGTTCCTTCCCGGCGGACGCGGGCGCGCTGGCCATGGGTCTGCGCCACGAGAACGCGCCCGACGCGCTCGTGGACGCCGTACGGCAGCTGCCGGGCAAGGACCACTACGCCAACGTCCAGAAGCTGGCCGAGGCGCTGGTCGGCAGCGGCCGGTGACCGGGCGGTACCGGCCGCCGACACCGCCGCGCGCAAGAAGCGCACGAACCGCACGAACCGCAAGGACACGGAAAGGACGTTGAACTCTCATGCGCATCGCGTTTCTGACGGCACCCGAAGGCGTCGAGCAGGTCGAGCTCACCGACCCCTGGCAGGCGGCGGTGGAAGCGGGCCACGAGCCCGTCCTGGTGTCGACCGAGGCCGGCGAGATCCAGGCGTTCAACCATCTCGACAAGGCGGACACGTTCCGGGTGGACGAGGTCGTCGGTGAGACGTCCGCGGAGTCCTTCGGCGGACTGGTCCTGCCGGGCGGCGTCGCGAACCCGGACTTCCTGCGCACCGACGACAAGGCCGTGGCGTTCGTCAGGGACTTCTTCGAGCGGGGCCGCCCGGTCGCCGCGATCTGCCACGCCCCGTGGACCCTCGTCGAGGCGGACGTCGTACGGGGCCGGGTGCTGACCTCGTGGCCGAGCCTCGAAACGGATCTCCGCAACGCCGGCGCCACCTGGGTCGACGAGCAGGTGAAGGTCTGCGACCACGGCCCGAACAAGCTCGTCACCAGCCGCAAGCCGGACGATCTGAAGGCCTTCTGCGAGACGTATCTGGACGTGTTCGCGCAGGAAGCGAGCTGATCAACGGCTGACCTCGGGCGTCGGCGTCGGGCGTCGCGTCGGGCATCGGCGTCAGCGTCGGCCGTCGGCCGTCGGCCGGACACTGTGGACAGTCGACGGCGGACGGCCGCAGGCGAGCGCCGACCGCTGCAGGTTGTCACGCGGCGGTCGCGCACCCCGGCGGTCGCGCGGGAGAACCAGGCGGCTTGTGGTCGGCGAGAACCAGGCGGCTTGTGGTCGGCGAACGACCAAGGACGCCACCAGCAGTCGTACGGCTCCGGTGGGCTCAGGCCCCGCCGGGGCCGTCCGCCGTTCCCCGGCCCCACTTGCCGACCGGGGTGCCCGGGCCGCCCGCCTCGGTCGCCCGGATCCCGGCCCTGGCCGGGCGGACCGAGTCGGCGCCGACGGCCCGTTCCCTCGCCCCCTCGCGGGTACGGCCCGGGGAGACGAGGCGGCGCGGGTTGCGGCGCAGGTACTCGCCCTCCAGCTGGGCCATGCGGTCGTTGTGGGCGCGCAGAGCGTCGTTGGAGCCGTGCAGCAGCGTGTCGTGGCGGGTGCGGTGGATCGTCTCCAGCTCTCTCATCAGCTGCTGGTCGTCCAGCCTGTCCGGGTCGACTCCGGTCATGGTGTTGCCCCGCTCGTCGTGTTCGTCCATACGGTTCGGGTACCCGCCCGGGGGCATGCTCAGCACTCCCCCGAGCGGCATCCGGGCGGAAGCCGTGGAGCGCGCGTGTCTTCGTCCCACTGTACGAACATTCCGGCGCCCGGGCCTCCGCCCGGGCGACCGCCTGGGATCGTCTCCCTACCTGGCCCGCTCCACGCGCCGCTCGTCCCACACGGGCTCCGTGGTCTCCCGGACCCGCCCGTCGCTGCCGAAGACCAGGTAGCGGTCGAAGGCCCGGGCGAACCAGCGGTCGTGGGTGACGGCCAGGACCGTGCCGTCGAACGCCTCCAGGCCCTCCTGAAGGGCTTCGGCGGACTCCAGGTCGAGGTTGTCGGTCGGCTCGTCGAGGAGCAGGGCCGTGACGCCCTGCAGTTCGAGCAGCAGGATCTGGAAGCGGGCCTGCTGGCCGCCGGACAGCCGGTCGAAGGTCTGTTCCGCCTGCTGGGTCAGCTCGTAGCGGCGCAGCCGGGACATGGCCGCGCCCCGGTCCTGGGAGTGCTCGCTCCACAGGATGTCCAGGAGAGTGCGGCCCATCAGCTCGGGATGGGCGTGGGTCTGGGCGAAGTGCCCCGGCACCACACGCGCGCCGAGTTTCCACTCCCCCGTGTGCGCCACGGTGTCACCCGCCAGCAGCCGCAGGAAGTGCGACTTGCCCGAGCCGTTTGAGCCGAGGACGGCGACCCGCTCGCCGTAGAAGACCTCCAGATCGAAGGGCTTCATCAGGCCGGTGAGTTCGAGACCCTTGCAGGTGACCGCTCGTACGCCGGTGCGGCCGCCCTTGAGGCGCATCGTGATGTCCTGCTCGCGGGGCGGCTCCGGCGGCGGCCCTGCCTCCTCGAACTTGCGCAGCCGGGTCTGGGCGGCCTGGTAACGGGAGGCCAACTCATGGCTGATGGAGGCCGCCTGACGGAGGCTCAGAACCAGCTTCTTCAGTTGTGCGTGCTTCTCGTCCCAACGGCGGCGCAACTCCTCGAAGCGGGCGAAGCGTTCACGGCGGGCCTCGTGATAGGTGGCGAAACCGCCGCCGTGCACCCAGGCGTCGGCGCCGGCCGGGCCGGGCTCGACGGAGACGATCTTCTCGGCGGCGCGGGAGAGCAGTTCCCGGTCGTGGGAGACGAAGAGCACCGTCTTGCGGGTCTCCTTCAGCCGTTCCTCCAGCCACCGCTTGCCGGGTACGTCGAGGTAGTTGTCCGGCTCGTCCAGCAGCAGCACCTCGTCGGTGCCGCGCAGCAGCGCCTCCAGCACGAGCCGTTTCTGCTCGCCGCCCGAAAGGGTCCGGACCAGCCGGAACTGGGCCTTGTCGTACGGGACGCCGAGCGCGGCCGTGGTGCACATGTCCCACAGCGTCTCGGCCTCGTACCCGCGCACCTCGGCCCAGTCGGCGAGGGCCTGCGCGTACTGGAGCTGGGCGGCCTCGTCGTCGACGGTCATGAGCTCGTGCTCGGCCCTGTCGACGGCCTGCGCGACCTCTCGGATGCGGGGCGACGCGACGGACACCAGCAGGTCCCGTACGGTCGTCTCGTCCCGTACGGAGCCCACGAACTGGCGCATCACGCCGAGGCCGCCGGACACGGTGACGGTTCCGCCGTGCGGTTTCAGCTCGCCCGAGATCAGCCGCAGCAGGGTGGTCTTGCCGGCTCCGTTGGGTCCGACCAGCGCCACCACGGCCCCTTCGCCCACCCGGAAGGACACGTCGCCGAGCAACGCCCTCCCGTCGGGGAGGTAGTACTCGAGGTGCGCGGCTTCCAGGTGTCCCATGAGGACGCATTGTGCGGGCCGCCCGCGGGATGCGGCAAACCGTTATGCGCGCACGCCGCACGCAGCGCCGCACCGCCCGTCACCCACCGGCCGTCCACCGGCGCCGCTGATCAACCACCGACTCCCCCGGCCACCGACGCAGGCCACCGCCGACACCAGCCAGTGCCTGTCCCACCGAGCCACCCCGGCAGTGTGCGCCGGCACCGTCAGCCGCCACCGTCAGCCCCGTGGTCCGCCACCCTGCGGCAGTCCAGCTGTCGCGGGCGCCATCGTCGCAGTCCGCCGGCCGCCGATGCCTGTCGGTGGCAGCCCTGCCGAGCCACCCGGCAGAGCGCGCCGCCACCGTCAGCACGCCGCGATCCGCCACCCGGCGGCCGTCAGCCGTCCCGGGCGCCACCCTCCACCCGCATCCGCCACTCGCCACCGGTCGCGGGCGCAGTCGGTGGCTGTCAGCCGTCCCGGTCCGTCAGGGGCTGTCCCGTCGGGCCGCCCTCGCCCGCGGGCACGACCGTCGCGCCCGCCCAGGACAGGGCCTTCCAGCCGTCGGCCGGGGAGCCCTCCAGGACGACGGTGCCGGCGTTGGCCAGGCGGTGAGCGGTGGCGAAGGGGATGTCGACGTTGCCGGCGCGGGCGGCCGCCCAGGTGCGGATCGCGGCGCCGTGACTCACCATCGCGACGGTCTCCGCACGGCTCGCCGCGGCTTCGGCGACCACGGCGTCGTACCGCGCCAGGAACTCGGCGCCGCTCTCCCCGCCCGGCATACGCAGACCGACGTCGCCCGCCGCCCAGGCGAACACCGTGCGCATGTAGAGCTCGCCGTGCGCCGAGTCACCGGACAGCATCTCCAGATCACCGGCGGTGATCTCCCGGATGCCGTCGCGGACGAGGACGTCGAGGCCGCGGGCGGCGGCCAGCGGGGCGGCGGTGAGCTGGGTGCGCACGAGAGTGGAGGCGTAGAGCGCCTCGATGCCCTCGTCGACGAGGGCCTGCGGCAGGGCGGCGGCCTGCCGCAGGCCGAGTTCGGTGAGACCGGGGCCGGGGACGGCGGTGTCGAGCAGGTAGTCCACGTTCGTGGGGGTCTGGCCGTGGCGGACGAGCAGCAGTCGCATGCAGTGACCCTCCCGGTCGAAAGGCCGCCCCCGCACAAGAAACGGCCACTCGAGGGTACCCGCAGCGCATGATTCCAAATGTCGATCCCACCGCCCTGAAGCCCGGTCGGCACGGCCTGCGCCGCCGGTTCCTCGCCCTCGACGGCCGGCTGTTCGAGTTCGCCGCCGAGCGGCACTGGCCGGCCGGCGAACCGGTCCTGCCACGGCTGAGCCGCAGCGCGAACCACGGGGTGCTGTGGTTCGCGACGGCGGCGGTCCTCGCCGCGTCCGGCACGCCCCGGGCCCGCCGCGCCGCCGCCCACGGGCTGGCCTCTCTCGGCCTTGCCTCCCTCGCCATCAACACCCTCGGCAAGCGCTCGGCGCACCGGGCCCGGCCCGTGCTGGACGCGGTGCCGCGGGGGCGGCGGCTGAAGCGGCAGCCGATCACCACGTCCTTCCCTTCCGGCCACTCGGCGTCGGCGGCGGCCTTCGCGGCCGGGGTCGCCCTGGAGTCGCCGGCGTGGGGCGCGCTGGTGGCGCCGGTCGCGTTCTCGGTGGTGATGTCCCGGGTGTACACCGGCGTCCACTTCCCGAGCGACGTGCTCGCGGGCGCGGCGCTCGGGGCGGGCGCCGCCCTCGCGGTCCGGCACGCTCCCCGCCCCTGGCGGCAAGGCCGCCAGGGGCGGGCGGAAACACGGGCGACCTCGGAAACACGGGAGACATCGAAGTCACCGCGGTCATCGAAGTCACCACAGTCACGGAAGTCACCGCGGTAGTCGGAGCCACCGGGGTCACTCGGGTCCAAAGGGCGGCAACCGCAGGGGACTGACGCACCATCAGTCCGTAATGCGATACGAAGTGTCTCAGCATCCGATCATCGGCGTACCGTGAGATCACCGGGGACCCGGTTCGTCGAGAAGGGGTGGAGCCATGTCTGAAGCACAGGAGACGGCCGTCTACACGCACGGACACCACGAGTCGGTGCTGCGTTCGCACACCTGGCGGACCGCCGCCAACTCCGCGGCCTACCTGCTGGCTTCGCTGAAGCCGCACATGAAGGTCCTGGACGTCGGCTGCGGGCCCGGCACCATCACGGCCGACCTGGCCGCCCTGGTCCCCGACGGACACGTCACCGGCGTCGACCAGGCGCCGGGAATCCTGGAGCAGGCGCGGGCCACGGCCGCCGAGCGGGGTCTGACCAACATCGACTTCGCGGTCGCCGACGTGCATGCCCTGGCCTACCCGGACGACACGTTCTGCGTCGTCCACGCCCACCAGGTGCTCCAGCACGTGGGCGACCCTGTGCAGGCGCTGCGCGAGATGCTGCGGGTGACCAGGCCCGGCGGTTACATCGCGGTCCGCGACTCGGACTACGCGGCGATGACCTGGTACCCCGCCTCGCCCGGAATGGACGACTGGCTGGACCTGTACCGCCGGGTGGCCAGGTCCAACGGCGGCGAACCGGACGCCGGACGCCGGCTGAAGTCCTGGGCGCTGGCCGCGGGCTGCACCGACATCACGGCCACCTCCGCCACCTGGACCTTCAGCACCGCCGAGGAGCGGGCCTGGTGGAGCGGCCTGTGGGCCGACCGCACCCTGGCCTCGGCGTACGCGGAGCGCGCCACGCGGGGAGGGCACGCCACGGTGGAGCGGCTGCGCGCCGTGTCGGAGGCCTGGCGGGACTGGGGGCGGCGGGAGGACGGCTGGTTCAGCGTCCTGCACGCGGAGATCCTGGGCCGGAAGGCCGTCTGATCCGCGACGGTCAGCAGAGGACCCGCGGACGAATCGCGCACGGAACGTGAACGAAGCGCGAATGATTCCGGGAATCCGGGAAACCCGCATTGCAGGAGGTTGACACTATGGTTCCCATCCTGCTGGTACTGCTGCTGGTACTGATTCTTTTCGGTGCCGGATTCGCGGTGAATTTGCTCTGGTGGATCGCGCTCGCGGTTCTGGTCCTCTGGCTGCTCGGCTTCCTGGCTCGCGGCACGAATGCCTCGGGAGGCAGGGGCCGCTGGTACAGGTGGTGAACTGAAGTACGACGTGGCAAAACGAAATACCACCCGCTTCCCCGGGCGTGAGCGACTCACCAACCGTGAGCGGCTCATTCCCGGGGAAGCAGCGGTCCCAGCGGCCCGAGGTCCAGATTGAGGTCCTCGGGCCGCAGTCCGTAGCGTTCACGCAACTCGGTCATGCGATCGTCGAGCAGCATCAGGGTGAGCCCGATCCGCTCCTCCTGTTCCTCGTTCAGATCACCCGTGTCGAAGCGGCGCAGCGCCTGCCGTTCCATCAGCTGACGGAGCAACTCCACGACGGTCAGGACGAGTTTGACCAGATCCCGCTCGACCGTGTCGGGCTCGAGATCAACATGGTTGCGTCGCTCCGTCACAGCAACTCCCCCCAGGGCGACGGCACCTGTTCATTGACCGAACTGATCAGTGCGTTCAGATCGATACGGACGAGGTCGACGTCCGCGATGCGCAGGGTGATGTCCCCCGTGATGACGACCCCGCCGGCCAGCAGCCGGTCGAGCAAATCGACAAGGGCGACCTCACGGCGCTCCACCACGGTCATACCCCCTGCACCTCCCCCGGGTCACCCGCGCCGGTCTCCGTGGCCCGCGACTCCGCCGCGGCCTCCACGAAGGAATAGGCGGCCCACGGTCCTGTGAGTTCCACCCGCATTCCGGATTCCTCACCCTTGGTGCGATCCACGATTTCCACGAATTCCTCGGATTCGGCGCGCGGAACGAGATAGGCGGCGTTCAGCACATTCTGTCCTGTCGCCTTGGAGAGGGCGGCGTTCTGCGGCGGGTGGAGGCGGGCGGCGTCGGCGCGCGCGGACAACGTGGTGTGCAGGCGTCCGGCGAACCGCTCGGCCCGCTGCCAGGTGTCCTCGTGGGCCCGGGCCGCCCTGCGTCGCTGCATCAGATAGTCGCGGCCCGAGGCGGGCTTCGTCACCGTCTGCTCGGACTCCTCCTGCACCTCGGGTTCGACATACACCTTCACCCCCCACTCGACCCGGCCCGCGAGACGGTCCAGGGTGCGCCGGAAGTCGTCCTCGCGCTCCTCCATCATCACGCGGACGCCGCTGTCGTCCCGGAACACGGTGGCGAGCCGGAGCGGCAGGGGCGTGCTGACGGCGGTCAGCGCGTCGATCACCTGCTGATGGGCGCGGGCGGTCTCCGTCAGCCAGTCCAGGTCCTCCAGACGGCGCCGGAGCGGCCCCTCGGCGAAGTCCCGCTCCGGCACATGGCTGACCACGGCCACCAGGCCGTGGTGGTTGAGCAGTCGGGGCGGATCGCCCGCCACCCCCGACAGGTCGGCCTGGAGGGGCGCGCCGAGGGGGCGGCAGACGGCGTACACGTAACGCAGTCCGGTCATGCGGACTCCTCCCGGACTTCCTTCGGGGCACGGCCCAGCTCCAGTTCCTCCAAGCGCGCCAACCGCTCCCGCAACTCGGCGTTCTCCCGCGCGAGTTCGTTGCGGCGCGCACCGGAGGACAGGGCCGGGTCGTCCTCCCACCAGTCGATGCCCATCTCCTTGGCCTTGTCGACCGAGGCGACGATGAGGCGGAGCTTGATGGTGAGCAGTTCGATGTCGAGCAGGTTGATCCGGATGTCGCCCGCGATGACTATGCCCTTGTCGAGGACACGTTCCAGGATGTCGGCGAGGTTGGCTCCGCCGCCCTGGCCGTACGGCTCCGGCATCCGGCTCGACATGCTCATCGACGGCTCCTGCGCTTGGCGTGCGCCTCCTCGTCCCGGGGCTCCTCCTCCTCGGGCTCGCCCTCGGGCTGCTCCTCCTCGTCGTACTCCTCGTACTCGTCCTCGGCGGCCTCGTCGCTCTCGTCGTCCGCCGGCTCGCCCTCCTCGTCGTACTCCTCGCCCTCTTCCTCGTCCGCGGGCTCGTCCTCGGCGTACGGGGCCTCTTCCTCGTCCTCCTCATAGTCCTCCGGGCCGCCGTCCTCGGCATCCCGCGGCTCGTCGCCCTCCTCGGGCTCGCCGTTCTCCTCGTTCTCCTGGTTCTGCTCGTTCTCCTCTTCCTCGGCGATCGCGTCCTCGTGGGACGTGACGACCTCGCCGTCGCGGATCTCCCCGCGCCAGCTGTCCTTCGCCTCACCCTTGATGGTGATGAAGCGGGCGAAGTTCTTGAGGTCGAGGCGGGCGCGGCGGCCCTGGGCACGCCAGATGTTGCCGGTCTTCTCGAAGAGACCCGTCGGGTAGTACTCGATGACCAGCAGGATCCGGGTGAGGTTCTCGGCGAGCTCGTGGAAGGAGACGACGCCCTTGGTCGTGCCCTTGGCGCCCTCCGACGTCCAGGCGATCCGGTCGTCCGGCACCTGTTCGGTGGTCTTCGCCTTCCAGCTGCGGTTGGACCAGAAGACCTTCGCCTGCCAGTCGCTGGTGGTGTCGTCGGCGCGGTTGGCGCTCTTGACGCCCTTGGCGAAGGTGCTGAAGTCCTGGTACTGCGTCCACTGGTCGTAGGCGGTGCGCAGCGAGACGCCGACGTCGATCGTCTCCATGATGACGGTCGGCTTGTTGCCCGCGCTCTTCTTGCCCTTGCCGCCCTTGCCGCCGCCGAGGTTCTTGAAAGCGCCGGTCACCTTGTCCTTGACTCGCGAGGCTCCGAGTTCCACTGCGGAGCGCAGCGGCCCCTTGCCCTCGGCGATCTTGCGACCGCCGTCGAGGGCGAGTTTGGCGAAGCCCGGACTGCTGCCCTCGGCGATGTCGTTGAGTTTGTTCGTGGTTTCGCCGAGCTTGTGGCCGACGCCGGTCAGCAGGCGCGTGGCCTGCGCGGAGAGGTATTCCTGCACCTCTTCCTTGAGCCGGTCGGCGGCCTCGCTGTGAGCGAGTCCGGAGAGCGGGTTGCCTCCTGCCGCCTTGCCCGCGGTGGAGTCCGCGGACGTCGCGGATTTGGCGGATCCCAGGGTGTCGGTCATCGGTCGCCGCCTTCCTTCGTCCGCCGGGTCCTGGAGGCGGTGCCCGAGGCGGTCCTCGAGCCCGGCTTCCTGGCCGAGGCGGTCTTCTTCGCGGCCGTGCCGCGGGCCGGAGCCTTCCTGGCGGGCGCCTTCTTCGCGGGGGCCTTCTTCGCGGGGGCCTGCTTGGCCGTCTTCTTCGCGGGGGCCTGCTTGGCCGTCTTCTTCGCGGGGGCCCTCTTCGCGGGGGCCTGCTTGGCCGTCTTCTTCGCCGGCGCCTTCTTCGCCGGCGCCTTCTTCGCCGCGGTCTTCCTCGGCGGTGCCTCTTCCTCCTCCTCTTCCTCGTCCTCGTCCTCGGCCCGAGGCTCCTCGTCCTCCTCCTCTTCCTCTTCCTCTTCCTCGGAGGCGTCCCTAGGCTCCTCTTCCTCCTCCTCTTCCTCTTCCTCCTCCTCGTCCTCTTCCTCGGCCCGAGGCTCCTCTTCCTCTTCCTCCTCCTCGTCCTCTTCCTCGGCCCGAGGCTCCTCTTCCTCCTCCTCGTCCTCTTCCTCGGCCCGAGGCTCCTCTTCCTCCTCCTCTTCCTCCTCCTCGTCCTCGTCCTCGGCCCGAGGCTCCTCGTCGTACTCCTCGTCGGCCTCGTCGTCGTCCTGCTCGCCGTCCTGGCCGGGCACGACGCCCTCGAGCTGATCGCGCACCTCCGCGGTGCGGCCGTGCAGCCGGTCCGCGAGCGCCTCGATCTGCCGCTCGACCATCGCGCCGGAGGCGGCCTTGCCGACCCCGCGCAGGTCCTGGCGCAGCTGATCCCCGATCTCCTTGAACTGCGGGTTGTTCTGCAGCTGCTGGGAGACCAGGTCGGCAATGCCCTTGGGTGTCAGGTTCATCTTCTTGCCCGCCACCAACGAGCCCAGGGCGAAAGCCATTTTCATCTTCTTCGTACGTCCGAGGACGTATCCGGCCCCCACCGCGAGTCCCAGTCCTACTCGGTTCATCCTGTCCACCCGTCGTCCGTTCCCGCGCTCCTGCGCGTCGCGCTCTCGAGCCGGTCGAGGAGGGCGTCCTCCTCGCGGTCGAACTCCTCCGGGGTGATCTCTTCGGCGTCCAACCGCTCCTCCAGCCGGGCCAGTTCGGCACGGACCGTGGACGGGTCGTAGTAGATCCGCTCGGCCTCCTGGACCAGCTGTCCGATCACCCAGCCGCTGCCGCGCACCGGGGCGAACGGCAGCAGCAGTACCTCTGAGATCAGTCCCATGACGCACCTACTCCGTGGTGGTGCCCGCCGGTTCGGCCGGGCCGGGTTCGACGAAGCTGTACGGCGGCAGCGGTCCGTTGATGCGCAGTTCGAGGTGCGGCCGGCCCTTGCGGAGTTCCTCCGCCGCCTCCAGGAACCCGGCCGCCGAGTCCCGGTCCACCAGGAACGAGACATTGACCAGCCAGCCCGTGGACTCGGGACCCATGCTGGTGGCCGCGGCCAGCGGCTGGAGGTTCTGCTGCACGTCGACCGCGTCCTCGGCCTCCTTGCCCTTGACCGCGGCGGCCACCATCTCGCCGAGCTGGAGCCGCTGTTCATGGCTGCCGCCGCCCGCCTGCCGGTTGGCCTCGGCGAGGGACCGCAGCTCGGGGTTCTCCGCCATCACCAGGTGCAGGACGGCCTCCTCGACGTGCGTGGCCTTGATGTTGTACTCGACCTTGTTGTCGAGGGCCCGCAGCCGCTCCTCGTAGTGCTCGGTACGCTCGGCGAGCACCCCGGTGACGGAGCTGTCGTCGGGGGCGACACTCCCGAACCGCATGGGCAGCACGCAACCGTCGGCGCCCGCCTCGGCGAGCACGGCCTGGTGGGCGAGCAGTTCCCTGCGCTTGGGCCGCAGCCCCTCGGGGGCGTCGCTGACGACGGCGGCCAGGGTGCCCTCCTTCAGGACGCGGATCGGCAGGGCCGGGTCGCCGACGCCGGCCAGGCCCTCGGGGAGGGCGGAGTGCGAACTCGCGACGATGCCGTACACGTAGGTGCTCACTCCTGCTCCTCCTTCCTGCGTGCAGCGGTGCTCTTGCGCGCCCGCGGCCTGGACTCCCGCTCCGGGGAAGCCTCGTCACGGGACTGCTTGAAGGCGTCGGAGATCGTCTCCGCGGCACCGGACAGCGCGCCCTTGGACTTGCCGCGCGCTCCGGATTCGGTGATCTCGCCGACCAGGTCGGGCAGGCCCGGGCTCTTGCGCGGCCCCGCCTCCAGGTCCAGCCGGTTGCACGCCTCGGCGAAGCGGAGGTAGGTGTCGACGCTGGCGACCACGACCCGTACATCGATCTTGAGGATCTCGATACCGACCAGGGACACCCGCACGAACGCGTCGATGACGAGACCCCTGTCGAGGACGAGCTCCAGCACGTCGTAGAGGCCGCTGGAGCCACCTCCACCGCCGGACTGTTGTGCCGGGACAACGGTCATCTCTACCGCGCCTCCTTGTCTGGGATTGAGTGATCGGACAGTGCTGCGGTCCGGCGGCCTAGCGCCCGCCGGACCGATGTGCGTCGGCGCGCCCGCGCTCGTAGCGGCGGACGCGCTTGTAACCGGTGAGCTGGCCCTGCGGATCGAGGTCGACCTGGTAGCTCGCCATCAGGCTCATCGTGTCGGGCACGCGGGTGAGCTCCAGGACCTCGATCTCCAGGGACCAGCCGTCCTGCGTCTGCTCGAAGGAGGAGACGCTCTCGGCGGTCATGCCGGTCAGCTCCGCGAGCTGGGCGCGCGCCTGTCGCAGCACCTCCATGGGGCCCGGCCGGTTCTCCGCCACGTCGTCCTTGCCTTCCTTGCTCGGTGAAGACTTACGTGAGTCGTGCGACTCATGTGATCTATGAGAAATATGTGAGTTACGTGACGTGTGTGACTCTGCTTTGCTGTGTGTGTTCACCTTGGCCACCTCTTCTACCGGGTGGCCCGAGAGCTCTTGGCCAAACATTCACGCGTCACGAAGTGCGTCGAGCCGGCGCCGGGCCGGTCCCAGGGCACGCCCGCGGCCCGGCAGAACGGCCCAGGGACGGGTGTGGCCCTGCTCGGCGGCGTCGGGCGGGTGGGCCGGGCGGTCGAAGTCGTAGCGGAAGTGGTGGGCGAGCGGCACGGCCATCAGCTCCGCGGCCGACATCGATGACGTCGGATGCCCGGACCCCGCAGCGGCGGAGGCACGCACGCTGGCGACCCGCAACTGCTGTCCGAGTTGAGCGAGTTCGGCGGTGTCCATCAAACTACCGGTCTCCTTCTGTACGCCCTTCGCCACGCTCGACGGGGCCGGGGGCGGGCTCGTTGCCGTCCGCCCCCCGACCGGACTGCTGCTTCGCGGGCTCGGCGGCGGTCTCGTCGTTCCGCCCGGTCGCCGGTCCGGAACTGTGCTGCCCCACCTCCGGTGTCGGCGCCGTGATCGACTGGGAGCCGTCCTCGGGCGACCGCTGACCCGCGCGGGGCCCGCCGTCGCCGTCTCCATGCCGTCCCACCTCGGGTGTCGGCGCGGTGATCGACTGGGAGTCGTCCTCCGGGGAGGGGTGCTGCTCGCCGGACCCGCCTGTCGTCTGGTTCACGTCGTTCGCGTCGTTCACGTCGTTTCCCTCATTCCTGTCGTGGGTGTTCTTGCCGTGGGTGTTCCTGTCGGCCGTGTTCCTGTCGGCCGTGTTCCTGTCGGCCGTGTTCCTGTCGGCCGTGTTCCTGTCGGTCTCGTCGGCCGGGGCATTCCCGGCGTTCACGTCCGCCTCGGTGGCCGCGCCGGGTCCGGAGGCCGCCGTCTCGCGCCTTCGGTCGTGCGGCAGCCGTGCCAGTTCCGGCGACGCCGTGTCCAGCGGTACCGAGCGGGACCGGACGAGACCCAACTGCACGTCCTGGCGCGGGAGTACGGCGTCCAGCAGCCAGTCGGCGGCGACCCGGACGCGGTTGCCGGGCATGGCGGCGAGATGGTAACCGCGGGTGACCGCGCCGGCCGCGGGACCGGACAGATGGACGCCGAGCGGATTGGCGGCCGCCTGTACGCCGCCCAGGTCCACGACGAACCCCAGGTCCTTGTGCCGGTACGGTCGCAGACCGGCTGCGCGTCCGCCCGCGCCGAGCGAGGCGGCGACGTTCTGCCCGGCCACCTTGCCCTGCCGCCACGCGTGCTGCGCGGTCATCGGCGTGTACTCCCCGGGCCTGTCCAGATCCGGCACGGCGGCCGCGTCACCGCACGCGAACACCTCGGGCCTGCCCGGCACCTGGAGCGTCGGCTCGACGAGCAGCCGCCCGCGTTCCAGGGGCAGCCCGAGCGACTCCACCAGTGGATCGGGCCGTACGCCCACGCACCACACCAGGGTGCGGGTGTCGACGAACTCGCCGTCGGTCAGCAGCACCCCGTCCCGCGTGGCCTCCTTCACGGAGGTTCCCATGCGTATCTCGACGCCCCGTTCACGCAGCACCCGGTCGGCGGTACGGGACAGGCGTTCGTCCAGTTCGGGCAGGACGCGCGACGCGACGTCGAGCAGCAGCCAGCGCGGCCGCATGCCCCTGCGCAGGGGGTGGGCGCGGACCAGGGCGTCGGTGAACAGCTGTCCCTGCGCGGCCACTTCGGTACCGGTGTATCCCGCGCCGACCACGACGAACGTACAACGTGCCGTGCGCTCGTCCGCGTTGTCGCCGGAGGCGGCCGACTCCACCTGCCGGATGAGGTGATCGCGCAGGTAGAGGGCTTCGGGCAGGCCGCGGAACCCGTGCGCGTGCTCGGCGACCCCCGGGATGGGCAGCAGCTTGTCGACGCTGCCCGCGGCGAGGACGAGCCGGTCGTAGCCGAGGGTGCCCCGGTCGCCCTCGGGGTCCGTGTAGTGGACGGTCCGCGTGTCGAGGTCGATGTGGCCGGCCTCGCCGAGCACCAGCCGCACCGCACGCAGGTTCGCCGACAGGGAGACGGTGACCCGGCGCGGTTCGAGGATGCCGGCCGCCACCTGGGGCAGCAGGGGCACGTACAGGAAGTGGTCGGTCGGGTTGAGCAGGGTGATGTCGGCGCGGCCCCGGGACGCCCGCGACAGGGTGCGGGCCGCCCGGTACCCGGCGAAGCCGGCTCCGACGATCACGATGCGGGGGCGGCTCACGTAAGCCTCCGAAGGGGTGCGGCGGTCGTCATGCGAAGGTTTCCGCGTCCCCCGGGCAGGAGCCGCCAAACGTGCGCCGGTTTCCCGTCCGGGCGCCGGGTACTCGGAGCGCGACCCGACCCGCCCAGTCTCGGAGGTACTTTTCATGCCCGAGTACGGCTACTTCCTGTCCTGCGAGGAGTTCGGCCCCGCAGACCTCGTCGAGCAGGCCCGGATGGCCGAGCAGGCCGGTTTCCAGGCGCTGTGGATCTCCGACCACTACCACCCGTGGAACGACGCACAGGGGCAGAGCCCGTTCGTCTGGTCGGTGATCGGCGCACTGTCGGAGGCGGTGTCCCTGCCGATCGAGACGGCCGTGACCTGTCCGACCGTGCGGATCCACCCGGCGGTGGTGGCGCAGGCGGCCGCCACGTCCGCGGTGATGACCAACGGCCGTTTCCGCCTCGGCATCGGCACGGGCGAGGCCCTGAACGAGCACATCCTCGGCGACGCCTGGCCGCCCGCGAACGTACGCATGGAGATGCTGGAGGAGGCGGTGCAGATCATGCGCCGGCTCTTCACGGGCGAGGAGGTCAGCCACTACGGCACGCACTACAAGGTGGAGAACGCCCGCCTGTACACCGTCCCCGACGAGCCCGTCCCGATCGACATCTCGGGCTTCGGCCCCAAGGCGACCTCGCTCGCGTCCCGCGTGGGCGACGGCTTCATCACGATGATGCCGCAGGAGTCGATGGTGGAGCAGTTCCGCAAGGGCGGCGGCGGAGCCAAGCCGGTCAGCGGCGGCACGAAGGTCTGTTACGGCACGGACCGCGCCGAGGCCGTCCGTACGGTGCACCGGCTGTGGTCGAACCAGCTGCTGCCCGGCGAGATGGCGCAGATCCTGCCCACTCCGAGCCACTTCGAGCAGTTGCAGCCGCTGGTCAGCGAGGAGATGGTCGGCGAGAACACGGTGTGCGGCGACGACGTCGACGAGCACGTCGAAGCCCTCACCGCCTTCGCCGACGCGGGCTTCGACCGGATCTACGTCAACCAGATCGGCCCCGACCAGCGCGGCTTCTTCGACTTCTACCGTACGAAGGTGCTGCCCCGCCTCCAGTGAGTCCGACCGTCGTCAACTCCTCGGGGGCACGCATCGGGCGGCCCCGCGGCAACTGTTGCCG